>NZ_JBHXLV010000012.1:0-59139 GCF_042721685.1 Streptomyces sp. NPDC058459
ACATCCACCCCACACAACACCGCCGGCCTGCAAGACCACAACCGGGTCTTGCAGGCCGACGTCACGCGAACCCCCGAATAAACCAACAGCGTCCCAAGTGGTGCCGGGGACTGTGCCGTTGATCAGCGGAGCGGGGTCAGCCGTTCTGGCCGCCGAAGATTCCGCCGCCTCCGTCTCCGTTGCCGCCCTGGCTCACGACTATCACGGTGACGGGGTCGTTCTTGTTGACCGCGGTGCCGGGTTTGGGGTTCTGGTCGAGGACGGTGGCGTTGTCGTCGCCGGCGCCCGGTCCCTGGGGCTGGATCTGGAGACCTGCGGCCTGGAGGGCGTCGCGGGCGTCCTTGAGGGTCCGGGTGCGGACCTCGGGGACCTGGACCTGCTCCGGGGCGTCGTTCTTGCCGACGTTGATGGAGACCGGGGTGTTCTTCTTGACCTGGCGGCCGATCTCCGGATTGGTGCCCTGGACCTTGTCCTTCTGGGCCGGGTCGGCCACAGGCTGGTCGTTGCAGGTCGGGACGAGACCCACGCTCTGGAGTTCGGCCTTCGCCTCGTCGCAGGACTTGCCGGCGACGTTCGGGATGGTGACCTTCTCCTCGGCCTTGGCGACGATCAGGGTGATCGTCGAGCCCTTCTGGACCTCATTGCCGCCGACGGGGGTCTGGTCGACCACCTTGCCCGGGGTGTCGCTGGAGACGCGGGTCTCCTTCTTCACCGTGAGCTGGTAGTCGTCACCCTCCAGCTTCTCCCGCGCCTCGTCGAAGGTGAGCCCGATGACGCTGGGGACGGTCACCTTGGGCGCGCCCGTGGAGACGACCAGGTTGACGGTGTCCTTCTTGTTGACGTCCGTACCGGCCGCCGGGTCCTGCGAACAGATCTTGTTCTTGGGCTGGTTGTCGCACGGCTTGCGCGTGACCTCGCCCAGCTTCAGATCGGTGGCCTCCGCCATCTTCCGGGCCTCGTCGACCGAGTTGCCCACGAAGTTCGGTGCCGGGAACGGTTTCTCATCGGAGTTGCCGGAGAACATCACCATCCCGATCAGGACGGCGCCGACGAGCACCAGCACACCCGCGACCGCGAGCAGGATCGTCGAGGTGTTGTTGCCGCTCTTCTTCTGCTGGCGCCGCCGGTCGGGCCGGTCGTCGTAGCCGTAGCCGCCGTCGTCCGGGTTCATCGGCGGGAGCATCGTCGTCGCCCCGGCCGGCTCCTGCCGCATCGCGGTGGTGGCCTGGTCGTCGGCGTAGCCGTAGCCGACCGTGCTCATGGCCGCCGTCGCGCCGACCGGCTGGCCGTCCAGGCACGCCTCGATGTCGGCGCGCATCTCGTCGGCCGACTGGTAGCGGTAGTTCGGGTCCTTGGTCAGCGCCTTGAGGACGATCGCGTCCATCTCCGGCGTGATCTCGGAATCGAACACGCTCGGCGGCTGCGGCTCCTCGCGCACGTGCTGGTAGGCCACGGCCACCGGGGAGTCGCCGACGAACGGCGGGCGGACGGTGAGCAGCTCGTAGAGGAGGCAGCCCGTGGAGTACAGGTCGGAACGGGCGTCGACCTGCTCGCCCTTGGCCTGCTCCGGGGAGAGGTACTGGGCGGTGCCGATCACGGCGGCGGTCTGTGTCATCGTCATCCCGGAGTCGCCCATGGCGCGGGCGATGCCGAAGTCCATCACCTTGACCTGGCCGTTGCGGGTCAGCATGACGTTGGCCGGCTTGATGTCCCGGTGGACGATGCCGCTGCGGTGGGCGTACTCCAGGCCCTGGAGGATGCCGATGGTCATCTCCATCGAGCGCTCGGGCAGCAGCTTGCGCCCGGAGTGCAGCAGCTCACGGAGCGTGGAGCCGTCGACGTACTCCATCACGATGTACGGGATGGAGACCCCGTCGATGTAGTCCTCGCCCGTGTCGTAGACAGCGACGATCGCGGGATGGTTGAGCGAGGCGGCAGACTGGGCCTCCCGGCGGAACCGGGCCTGGAAGGACGGGTCACGCGCGAGGTCCGCGCGCAGCGTCTTCACCGCCACGGTGCGGCCGAGGCGGGTGTCATGCGCGAGGTAGACCTCGGCCATGCCACCACGGCCGAGCACGTGGCCCAGCTCGTACCGGCCGCCTAGGCGACGCGGCTCTTCCATAGCTACTTACCAGCCCTCTCCGTCGGTCCCGGCCGGCACGGATGTGCGCGGCCGGAGCTGCCGTCCGGGCCTACCGTACCCGGCTCGCTCCGTGTGCCCTGGCCAAGCCGATAACCCGATACCGGACCGGTATCGCAACGTGCGCCGTTGTGGAGGACACGTGAGCGGGGTCACTTCCTGGAGTTGATGACCGCCTCCATGACGTGCTTGGCGATCGGCGCGGCGAGGCCGCCGCCGGAGATGTCGTCGCGGACGGCGTTGTCGTCCTCGATGACCACGGCGACGGCCACCGGAGCACTGTGGTCGGGCAGCTTGGCGTAGGAGAGGAACCACGCGTACGGGTTCTCGCTGTTCTTCACACCGTGCTGCGCGGTACCCGTCTTGCCGCCCACGGTCACGCCGTTGATCTGCGCGTTCTTGCCGGTGCCGTCCTTGACGACCGTCTCCATCATCGACTGCAGGATCTGCGCGTTGCCCGGCGACAGCGGCTGGCTCATCTCCTGCGGCTCGGTCTTCTCGACCGGGTCGAGACCGGAGGACTGCAGCGAGTCCACCATGTAGGGCTTCATCAGCTTGCCGTCGTTGGCGACCGCGGAGGCGACCATGGCCATCTGCAGCGGGGTGGCGGCGGTGTCGAACTGGCCGATGGAGGACAGCGCGGTCTGCGAGTCGTTCATGTTCTTGCCGAACACCGAGGCGTTGGTCCGGATCGGGATGAACTGCTCGGCGTCGAAGCCGAACTTCTTGGCCTCGTCCAGCATCTTCTCGTTGCCGAGGTCCGCGCCGATCTTGCCGAAGACGGTGTTGCAGGAGAACTGGAGCGCGACCCGCATCGTCGCGTCCTTGCAGGGGATGTTGCCCTCGTTCTTCAGCTCGGTCCCCGTGCCGGGCATGATCCAGGGCAGCGGGCTGTCCGTCTTCTGGTCGGCCGAGGAGTACTTGCCGTTCTCCAGCGCCGCCGCGGCGGTGACCACCTTGAAGGTCGAGCCGGGCGGGTAGGTCTCGCGCAGCGCCCGGTTGAGCATCGGGTCGGCGGAGTTGTTCTTCTTCTGCAGCTTCGACCAGGCCGCCGCGTCGTCGTCACGGGCACCCGCGAAGGACGAGGGGTCGTACGACGGGTACGAGGCCAGCGCGAGGATCTTGCCGGTGGAGGGCTCCAGCGCGACGACCGCACCCTTGCCGCCCTGGTTCTTCAGCCCGCTGTACGCGGCCTTCTGCGCCGCCGTGTTGAGCGTGGTGACGACGTTGCCGCCCTGCTTCGGCTTGCCGGTCAGCATGTCGAGGGTGTTGCGGAAGAACAGCCGGTCGTCGTTGCCGGTGAGGATGCCGTCGTTGATCTTCTCCAGCTGGGTGCTGTCGAACGCCTGGGAGGAGTAGCCGGTGACGGGCGACCACATGGGCCCGTTCTTGTACGTGCGCTTGTACTTGTAGTCGCCGGTCTTGGTCTCCATGGAGCCGGTTATCGGGTCGCCGTCCACGATGATGTCGCCCCGCGGGGCGGAGTAGCGCTCGATGGCGACCCGCCGGTTGTCCGAGGCGGTGCGGAGCTTGTCGGCCTGGACGTACTGGAGCCAGTTGTCCCGGATCAGCAGGGCCAGGACGAGCAGTCCGCAGAAGATGGCGATGCGGCGCAGGGGCTTGTTCACGTCCGGCCTTTCCACGAGCTGACAGGGGCGGCGCCTGTCGCATGAGTCTCTCGGTGTAGCTGGGGGTGGCCCCCGTCCTTGGCCGCCCACAGTCTAGGGGCACTGCCTGTGGACGCGGACGCTCCGACGGTCCGGGGGCGGGACCCGCCCTCAGGTACGGTCCCGCCCCCGGCCGCGCTCACTGCGGGTCGGGCCCGGTGGCGCCGGGCCGCACGATCTGCGTCATCTCGGCGTCGGGGCTGGCGGCCGGGGTGGGCGCGGGGCGCCGGGCGGTGTCGCTGATGCGGATCAGGATGCCGATGAGCGCCCAGTTGGCGATGACGGACGAACCGCCGTACGCGAGGAACGGCATCGTCATACCGGTCAGCGGGATGAGCCCCATCACACCGCCGGCGACGACGAACACCTGGAGGGCGAACGCGCCGGACAGGCCGATGGCGAGCAGCTTGCCGAACGGGTCGCGGGCGGCCAGCGCGGTGCGCACACCGCGCTCGGCGACCAGGCCGTAGATCAGCAGGATCGCCATGATGCCTGCGAGTCCCAGTTCCTCGCCGTAGGTGGCGAGGATGAAGTCGGAGTTGGCGGCGAAGCCGATCAGCTCGGAGTGGCCCTGGCCCCAGCCGGTACCCAGCGTGCCGCCGGAGCCGAACGCCCACAGCGCCTGCATGGCCTGCTCGGAGTGGAGGAGGCCGTCATGGATGCCGGAGCGGCTGGCCTTGAACTCGCCCATCGGGTCGAGCCACGCCTGGACGCGGGTCTGGACATGCGGCTCGAAGCTGGCGACGCCGACCGCGCCGGCCGCCGACATCAGCAGACCGAAGACGATCCAGCTGGTCCGCTCGGTGGCCACGTACAGCATGATCACGAACATGCCGAAGAACAGCAGCGAGGTGCCGAGGTCGGTCTCGAAGACCAGGATGAGGATCGAGATGAACCAGACGACCAGGATGGGGCCGAGGTCGCGGCCGCGCGGCAGGTAGAGACCCATGAAGCGACGGCTGGCCAGCGCGAGCGCGTCCCGCTTGACCATCAGATAGCCGGCGAAGAACACCGCCAGCACGATCTTGGCGAACTCACCGGGCTGGATGGTGAAGCTGCCGATCTGGATCCAGATCTTGGCGCCGTAGACGTCCGCGCCGAGGCCGGGGACCAGGGGGAGCAGCAGCAGGAACAGCGCGACCACCATGGAGATGTAGGTGTAGCGCTGGAGCGTCCGGTGGTCCTTGAGGAAGATCAGCACGGCCACGAAGAGCGCGATACCCAGGGCCGTGTAGATCAGCTGGTTGGTCGCCTTGTCGCCGGCCGCGTGCATCAGCTGGAGCCGCTTGGACTGGTCCAGGCGCCAGATGGCCACCAGACCGAGCCCGTTGAGCAGGGTGGCCAGCGGCAGCAGCAGCGGGTCGGCGTACGGGGCGAACTTCCGCACCGCGAGGTGGGCGACGCCGGCGAGCAGGCCGAGGCCCAGGCCGTAGCCGAGCAGGCCCGCGGGGACCTGGTCGTCGAGGGCCAGGCCCACGTTGGCGTAGGCGAACACCGGGATGACCACGGCGAAGATCAGCAGGGCCAGCTCGGTGTTGCGGCGGCTCGGGGCGCCGATCGAGCCGATCGTGGACGTCTGGTGCGTCGGGGTGTTGGTAGTACTGCTCATCGTGTGACGGGGCCTCTCACGGCTTGCCTACTGCTTGCCGCACTGATCGGCGACCTTCTGCTCATCCTCGGAGAGGCTGGGGCCGGGCCGGGGAGTGGCGGTGGCGGTCGGGGACTTCGAGGGCGACGCCGGGGACTTCGGCGATGAGGCCGAGGGGTTGGGCGTCGGGCTGGCCTTGGTGAAGGCGGTGCTGGTGGCACCGGTGGTGCCGCCGGTCGCGCCCTGGCCCGTCTTGGAGTTCTGCTGCTCGCGCTCGGCGCTGGTGCGCTCGGCCTGCTTGCGGCAGGCGGACGCCTGCACGGAGAGCGTCTCCACCTTGGAGCGCGCCTGTGTGAGACCGCCCGCCACCACGATCGTGTTCTTGACCTGCTGCTGCTGGTAGGGCGGCAGGTACTTGAGTTCGATCTCGGGGTGGTCCTGTTCGACCTTGGACAACGAGACCCAGGCGAGGTCCTGGCTGATGCCCCGGTAGAGCGCGACATGCTCGCCGTTGATACCGACGTAGTACTGGGTCTGGGTCCAGCGCCAGCCGCCGTACACCGCGCCGCCGATGACCGCGAGGGCCAGCGCGCCCCAGAGGGAACGCTTCAGCCAGCGTCGGCCCTTGCGGGGCTTGGTGAAGTCCTCGTCTGAGTACGCGCCGAAGCCGCCCTCGGGGGCGTACTCGTCGGTGTCGCCGGGGCCGGGCTGGCCGAACCCGCCGCCACCGCCCTGCCCGCGGCCCTGGCGGCCGAGGTGCGAGGCGCGGCCGGCCGGGGTCTGCATGATGCCGTTGTCGTGGTTCAGGTGGTGCTGGTTCTCGGCGACGGCGCCGACCACGACCGGGGTGTCGGAGAGCTGCCCGGCGAGGGTGTCGCCGGTCTCCAGGTCGAGCACGTCGGCGATGATCACCGTGATGTTGTCGGGGCCGCCGCCGCGCAGGGCGAGCTGGATCAGCTCCTGCACGGTCTCCTGCGGGCCCTGGTAGCTGGCGAGGGTCTCCTCCATCGTCTGGTGGGAGACGACGCCGGAGAGCCCGTCGGAGCAGATGAGGTAGCGGTCGCCCGCGCGGACCTCGCGGATGGAGAGGTCGGGCTCGACGTGGTCGCCGCTGCCGAGGGCGCGCATCAGCAGCGCGCGCTGCGGGTGGGCGCCTGCCTCCTCCTCGGTGATCCGGCCCTCGTCGACCAGGCGCTGCACCCAGGTGTGGTCCTGGGTGATCTGGCTGAGCATGCCGTCGCGCAGCAGGTAGGCGCGCGAGTCGCCGACATGCACGAGGCCGAGCCGCTGGCCGGTCCACAGCAGGGCGGTGAGGGTGGTGCCCATGCCCTCGAGCTGGGGGTCCTCCTCGACCATGCCGCGCAACTGCTCGTTGGCGCGGCGCACGGCGGTGCCCAGCGAGGTGAGGATGTCGGAGCCGGGCACGTCGTCGTCGAGCGTGACCAGGGTGGAGATGACCTCGGAGGAGGCGACCTCACCGGCGGCCTGGCCGCCCATGCCGTCGGCGATGGCGAGCAGGCGCGGACCGGCGTAACCGGAGTCCTCGTTGCCCTCCCGGATCATGCCCTTGTGCGATCCGGCGGCGAAGCGCAGTGACAGGCTCATGCGCACCTCGCCAGTCGGCTCCGGGTACAGCCGGTCGTGTCGAGCCACACTGCCCACCCTCCGGTCGGGAGCGCGCGGGGGACCGGATTGCGGTCCGCCGCCGCGTGCTCGCTCCGCTCGCGCTCATTCATTGGTGTAGCACTACTTCCGCAGCTCGATGACGGTCTTGCCGATGCGGACGGCCCCGCCCAGCGGGACCGGCGTCGGGGTCGTCAGCCGGGACCGGTCCAGGTAGGTGCCGTTGGTGGAACCGAGGTCCTCCACGATCCACTGACCGTCGCGGTCGGGGTAGATCCTGGCATGCCTGCTGGAGGCGTAGTCGTCGTCCAGCACGATCGTCGAGTCGTGTGCGCGGCCCAGGGTGATGGTCTGGCCCTGGAGCGCCACGGTGGTCCCGGCGAGGGTGCCCTCGGTGACGACGAGCTTGCTGGGCGCGTTGCGCCGCTGGCGGCCGCCGCCGCTCTGCTGGGCCCGCTGTCCGCGCTGGGCGCGTCCCTGCGACTGCGGGGGCGCGGACTGTTGCCGGGCGGCGGCCTGCGGACGCTGGGCCTCCCTGCGCGATCCCCGCTGTGTCACACGCGTACCGAACAGATCGCTGCGGATGACCTGCACGGCCACGATCACGAACAGCCACAGTACGGCCAGGAAACCCAGCCGCATGACCGTGAGGGTCAGCTCTGACATTGCCCCCGCTTCACCCTTCGGCTTGCCTATAGATAACGGTGGTGCTGCCCACGACGATCCGCGAGCCGTCGCGGAGCGTAGCGCGGGTGGTGTGCTGCCCGTCCACCACGATGCCGTTGGTGGACCCGAGATCCTGGATCGTCGAGGGCGTCCCGGTCCGGATCTCACAGTGCCGGCGGGAGACGCCGGGGTCGTCGATCCGCACGTCCGCCTCGGTGCTGCGGCCCATCACCAGGGTCTGGCGCGAGATCTGGTGGCGGGCGCCGTTGACCTCGACCCAGAAGCGGGTCGCGGCGCCGCCCATCGGGGCGGCCGAGGGCCGCTGGGTGGCGGGCTGGGGGTAGCCGTAGCCGCCGGGCCGGGCGCCGGGAGGCGGCGCTGACGGCATCGGGGGGGCTCCGGCGGGCGGGTAGCCGTAGCCGCCCTGGTGGGCCTGGGGGCCCGGGGCGCCGCCGGCCTGGGGGGCCGGGGGCTCCTGCTGGCTGCTGGAGGAGGCGAGGGTGCGGCTGCGCACCCGGTACAGACCGGTGTCCAGGTCGGGGGCCTTTTCCAGGGTGACCTTGATCGGGCCCATGAAGGTGTAGCGCTGCTGCTTGGCGTAGTCGCGCACCATTCCGGCCAGCTCGTCGCCGAGCTGGCCGGAGTAGGGGCTGAGCCGCTCGTGGTCGGGCGTGCTCAGCTCCACGATGAAGTCATTGGGGACCACGGTCCGGTCGCGGTTCCAGATGGTCGCGTTGTTGTCGCACTCCCGCTGGAGCGCGCCGGCGATCTCGACCGGCTGGACCTCGGACTTGAACACCTTGGCGAAGGTGCCGTTGACCAGACCTTCGATACGCTGCTCGAATTTCTTCAGGACTCCCATGGGGCACCTCCTCCGTCGCTGCCGTTCTGCCGTGCCGTGCTCGGCGCGGCAGCCTCGCCGGTACTGCTCACTGATCGTATCTACGCGCCCGGCAATCAGCCGGTTCCCCCAGCGGCTGCCCTTCGAACTCCTTCGGAGGAGGATCGTAGAGGCGGCCCTGCTCCAGTGTCCCGCACCCGGCGGCCGGCCCGGCCCCCCTGTGGATGAGATGGCCGGGACCGGTACGAGGTTGATACCTGAACAGCTTTGTCCACAGGGGTGGCGGTTCCGGGTGCGTCCGGCGGGGCCCCCGTGCGGTGCGGGTTCCCGGGCCGCACGGCACAGATGGCCAGGTCGGGGCCCTGGGGAAGGGATGTGATTCCACCCGGTGTGCCGTGCTAATGTTCTGCATGTCGGAAGGGGCCAGCCCGCGAGGGTCGAACCGGAAGACGCACCCAATGCGCGGGTGGCGGAATAGGCAGACGCGCTGGATTCAGGTTCCAGTGCCCGAAAGGGCGTGGGGGTTCAACTCCCCCCTCGCGCACCACAGTCGAGTGGGCGGCATCGTGAAGATGTCGCCCACTTCGGCGTTTGCGGCCAGGCGCTTCCCGGTGGCCCGTTGTGAGGAAGGTCTCAAGGGTTCTGGGCCTTCCAGGTGTCGACGGGCGGGAGTTGGCGAAGGGCGGCCGCTGCGCGGGCCCTTGGGATCAGGAGGTCCGCGGGGGCTCGGCGCCCAGTTCCCGGAGGGCCTCCTCCAGCCAGGCGCGTTCCGCCCGCTGGGCGGCCCTGGCCATGATCAGCATGCCCTTGCGGTAGGGGTCGGGCTCGTCGGCGATGCGTACCGGGCTGCCGTCATGGGTGAAGAAGCCCGCCGGCCGGGTCAGGAAGTCCAGGCGCCGGCGCAGTACCGCCGCCCGGCGCCCGGGTTCGGGCACCTGGCTGAGGAAGGCCAGCAGCGTGAAGAACGCGCCGCCGTCCGTGATCTCGGTCTCCTTCGGCTCGCTCAGTCTGCGCAGCAGCTCGGCCTGGCCGGCCGGAGTGATCCGCAGTGTCTGCCGCTGGGGAGCGCTGTCGCCGGGTTCGGCCTCCCGTTCCAGCTGCCCGGCCCGGCGCAGCCTGTTGAGGGCGGGGTAGAGGGCGCCGTCGCTCACGGGGCGGTTGTGGCCGATCAGGTCCGAGAGGCGGCGGCGCAGCTCGTAGGCGTGCACGGGGCGTTCGGCCAGGAAGCCCAGGATGGCGAGGGTCAGCACGGTTGTCCTTCGCTGTCTCGACGTGGTTGGGGGGGTTGGGGGCTGAGGGTCCGGGGGTACGGGGGTCCGTTGATCCGGGGGTTCGGCGGTCCGGCGGTTCGGCGGTTCGGGAAGAAGTCTGCGCTACCTCTATTAGAGACACTCTATTAGAGGTAGCTTGGGCGGGCCGTCGGGGAGGCGTGTCCACGACGGGTACGCGCGCGTGCGCGTTGTCGGAGGCGTGCGCCCTCGGAGAGGTGTGGCTGATGTCTCCTGCGACCGAGCGATGTGCGCGTACCCGCGCGGCGGCTGTGCCCGGCACTCCGGCCGCCACCCGCAGGGAACTGCTCGGGCTCGGTGTCCCCGTCTACGGCGAACTGCTCTCCGGTGTGGTCACCGGGATCATCGACACCCTCTGGGTGGCCCGCCTCGGCGAGGCCGCGGTGGGCGCCGTGGCCGTGGCGAGCACGCTGGAGAACGTACTGCTCGGTGTCATCCTCATGGCCGGCACCGGCGCCACGATGCTGCTGGCGGAAGCCCTGGGGGCCGGACGGCGCTGGGAGGTCGCGGTCGTGGTCCGCGCGGTCGCCGTCCTCTGGCTGATCATCACGCCCGTCGTGACCGTGGGCGGCTTCCTCCTCCGGGACCGGGTCGCCACGCTGCTCGTGGGCGGCGCGGAGGGCGAGGTGCACCGGCTGGCCGTCGGCTTCTTCGCCGTCTCCTTCCCCGGCATGGCGGTCTTCTTCGCCCAGCACGTCGTCGACGGCCTCTTCAAGGGCACCGGTGACACCCGCACCCCTATGCGGATGGCGCTGCTGGCCAACGGGTGCGTGCTCGTCCTTGATCCCCTGCTGATCCATGGCGTCGGCGTCCTGCCCCGGCTGGGTGTGCAGGGCGCCGCGCTCGCCACTCTGGCCGGCCGGGCGGTGGCGCTGGCGGTGAGTCTGCTGCTGCTCGGCCGGGTGCTAGGCCGGGTGCGCGGACCGGGGGAGGCGTCCGGTCCCGGCACGGCCGCCGAGCTGCGGCGCGTGCTGCGCGTCGGACTTCCGGTGTCCGGGGACTTCGTGCTGCGGATGGGTATGAGCGCGGCTCTCGTCGGCATCGTGGCCAGGTTCGGCGCGGGTCCGCTCGCCGCCTACGGCGTCGGGTCCAAGGTCATGCTTCTCGTCACCATGGCCTGCTACGCCTGCCGGCAGGCCGCCGCCATCCTGGCCGCCCGGACACGGGGCGCCGGGCGGAGCGCCGCGCGGCTGATCGGACGGCAGAGTCTGCTGCTCGCGACGGCGACCGCCTTCGGCGCCGGTCTCCTCCTCGCGCTGGGCGGGCGCCCGTTGATGCGGCTCTTCACCGGTGAGCCCGCCGCGATCGAGGCGGGAGCGGTGTTCTTCCGCTTTCTGCTGCCCTACCTGGTACTGCTCGCCGGTGTGGTGGCGCTGGGCGGCGTGTTCATGGGCGTGGGGCGCACGCGGGCGCTGTTCGCGGTCACGGCGCTCGGCGCCTGTGTCCAACTGCCCCTCGCCTACGGGCTGTCGCTCACCGCTCTGGGAGTGCGGGGGGTGTGGATGTCGATGAGCCTGGGGACCGGGGCGCAGTACGTGGTGACGTGGGTGTTCTTCCGGCGCCTGGGCGGGGCGGCACCGGGTCGGCGTGGGGGTGCTGGTGCGGGAGAGGTCGTGGATGTCCACAAGGGGTGAGTTGTCCACAGGGTCTGACGCGTTTCGGGCACCGCATGTACCTTCGGCACGAGTTGATGTTCGAGACGCTCGTGCGGGGCGTGGGCGGTCGGTGTGCGGGGGAGGCGGTCACGGTGACCGGAGCCGGGGTGGAGCTGGCTGACGCGGTGGATGGCGGGGGTCGGGAGAGCCGGGTGCCCCGGCTGCCGGGGTTCGCGCAGTGGCCGCCGCGCGGTTCCGCCAAGCACCGGGGCAAGGCGCTGCGGGCCGGGGTCCCCCGCGCCTCCCACCGGGCCCTCGTGCTGGACGACACGCGTCCGGACGCGGTCGCCGCGGTCGAGGAGTCCAACGCCGGGCGCATCCCCGAGCTGACCCCGATCCGGGTGGGCCGCATGACCGCCTCCCCCTTCGCCTTCCTGCGCGGCTCGGCCGGCCTCATGGCGTACGACCTGGCCCGTACCCCGGTGACCGGGATAGGCACCCAGATCTGCGGAGACGCCCACGCGGCCAACTTCGGACTGTACGGCGACGCGCGCGGCGGCCTGGTCATCGATCTCAACGACTTCGACGAGACCGTGCACGGCCCCTGGGAGTGGGACCTCAAGCGGCTCGCCGCCTCCCTCGTGCTGGCCGGGCGGGAGGCCGGAGCCGACGAGGACACCTGCCGCGCGGCCGCCCGGGACACCGTGGGCGCGTACCGGCGCACCATGCGGCTGCTCGCCAGACTGCCCGCGCTGGACGCCTGGAACGCCATCGCGGACGAGGAACTCGTCTCCCACACCGACGCCCACGACCTCATCGGCACCTTGGAGCGGGTCGCGACGAAGGCACGGGCCAACACCAGCGGCCGCTTCGCCGCCAGGTCGACGGAGGAGACCCGGGACGGCGGCCGCCGCTTCGTGGACGCCCCGCCGGTGCTGCGCCGCGTCCCGGACGCCGAGGCGGGCGTCGTCGCCGGTTCGCTGGAGCCGTATCTGTCGACGCTCGGTCCGGACCGGCTGCCGCTGCTCGCGCGGTACGCGGTGCAGGACGTCGCCTTCCGCGTCGTCGGCACCGGCAGCGTCGGCACCCGGTCCTACGTGGTGCTGCTCCTCGACCACCGGGGTGAGCCGCTCGTCCTCCAGGTGAAGGAGGCCCGGCCCTCCGCGCTCACCGAACACCTGGCCGGCGCTGGCTTCCTGGCGCCGCCCGCCGGGCACGAGGGACGGCGCGTGGTCCTCGGACAGAAGCGGATGCAGGTCGTCAGCGACATATTGCTGGGCTGGACCACCGTCGGCCGACGTCCCTTCCAGGTGCGCCAGTTCCGCAACCGCAAGGGCAGCGTGGACCCCGCCGCGCTCGCCGCCGACCAGGTCGACGACTACGGCCGGATGACCGGCGCCCTGCTGGCCCGCGCCCACTCCCACGGCGTCGACCCCCGCCTCATCGCCGGCTACTGCGGCAAGAACGAGGAACTGGACGACGCCGTGGCCGACTTCGCCGTCACCTACGCCGACCGCACCGAAGCCGACCACGCCCGGCTGGTCGCTGCGGTGCGCTCCGGGCTGATCGCGGCCGAGACGGGGGTGTGACCGCCGACGCGGCGAAGATCCGGGGCCTGGGTGCTGGGATGAAGTACGTCGAGCTGCGGAGCGGTTCGGGAGACGGTGAGCAGCCGGTGCTCGCCGATCCCCGCCCCTGTCTCACCCGGCTGCCCGGCATCGCCGCCGGACTCCCGCCGAGCGCGCGTGCCTTCGCCGCCGACCGAGGGGGACCTCACCGACCGAGGGGGGACCTCACCGACCGAGGGGGGACCTCACCGACCGAGGGGGACCTCCTCGTCCGCCACACCGGCGTCTCCCGCATCCAGTCGGACGTGCTGGACGGATGCGACCCGGCTTCGCTGGGCGGTGTGATCCGCGACGAGATCCTGCCGCTGCCCGGCGGCTGCACCCGCGAGGTGGCCTGCCGCCCCGGCCGGCTGGGCGGTGGCCTGCCGCGACCTGGTGGCCGAGTGGGTACCGGCCGGCTGGCGGGATGCGGGCCCCCAGGGGGAGTCGGTGAGTCGGGGCGGTCGTTCCGTTCCGTCGCGTTCGGCTCCGGTGGCCGTGGCCTAGGCTGGTCGGGTGACGACCCCGGAAGCTGAGCAGACCGAGCAGTCCCAGTCGCCGCGGCCCGAAGAACGGCTGGAAAACGCCGTCCGCGTCGCCGAGCAGGCGTTGATCGACTTCGAGATCGCCGTGGAGACCTTCCGCGTCGAGGTCGAGAACTTCGCCCGGCTGCACGAACAGCGGCTCGGCCCCCTCTACGCCCGCATCGAGGAACTGGACGTCTCGATCGCCGAGGCGCGGGCGGCCCGGACCCAGGACCCCGAAGACCTCCGCCGCGCCGCCGAGGCCCGCGCGAACCTCCAGCCGATCCCCGGCGTGGAGGAGCTGCTGCACGGCTGGATGGACGGCCAGGGCCTCTTCCCGGAAGCCACCGCGATGCTCACCGACCAGCCGGTGCGGCCTCCCCAGCGGGTGCGTCCCAGCGAGGAGGTCCGCAAGCTCTACCGCGACCTCGCCCGCAAGGCCCACCCCGACCTCGCCCAGGAGAACGCCGAGCGCACCCGCCGCGAGGAGTTCATCACCCGCGTCAACGCGGCCTACGCCGTGGGCGACGAGGCCCTGCTCCGGGAACTCGCCGCGGAGTGGGCCGCCGGCCCGGTGCCGCCCGAGCGGCAGCCCAGCCCCAGCGACGAGTTGTACGCCCGCCTCGAGTGGCTCGCCCAGCGCAAGGAACTGCTCACCCTGGTCGCGCGGGAACTGGAGAACGGCGCCATCGCCGGCATGCTCCGCCTCGCCCCGGACGACCCCGACAGCCTCCTCACGGAGATCGCCGAGCGGCTGCACGGCGACATCGCGCGCCGCGAGACCGATCTCGCGGCGCTGCTGACGCAGGAGTGAGGCACAGCGTCGTGTGAGGCGCTTCGGGTAGCGTCGGGGGCATGAGTTTCGGAGCTGGTGTGCCCACGGTCGAGGTCACGGACCTCAAGGACGGCGATTTCCTGCTGGACGTCCGCGAGGACGACGAGTGGCAGGCCGGTCATGCCGAGGGGGCGCTGCACATCCCGATCAGTGAGTTCGTCGCCCGGTACGGCGAGCTGACCGAGGCCGCCCCGCAGGACGGCCGCGTCAACGTCATCTGCCGCTCCGGCGGCCGCTCGGCCCAGGTCACGATGTACCTCGTCCAGCAGGGCATCGACGCGGTGAACGTCGACGGCGGCATGAAGCACTGGCAGGCCGCCGGCCGCCCGGTGGTGACGGAGGCCGGCCAGGCCGGGGTCGTGATCTAGAGGACGCCCGGCTGCCTGGACACCTGGCCGCCTGGCCGCTCACCGGTCGAAGTCCACCTCCACCTTCTCCGTCAGGGGGTGGGACTGGCAGGCCAGGACGTAACCCGCTTCGGTCTCCTCCGTCTCCAGGGCGAAGTTGCGGTCCATGCGGACCTCGCCGGAGACCAGGAAGGCGCGGCAGGTGCCGCAGACGCCGCCCTTGCAGGCGTAGGGGGCGTCGGGGCGGTTGCGCAGGACGGTGTCGAGCAGGGATTCGCCCTGCTGGACCGGCCAGCTGCCGCCGCGGCCGTCCAGGCGGGCGGTGACCGTGCTGTGCGCGGCCGCCGGGGCGGTGGTGGCCGGGGTTGTGCCGCCGTCCACGTGGAAGATCTCCTGGTGGATGCCGGACCGGTCCACGCCGAGGCCGCGCAGGGCCCGCTCGGCATCCTCCACCAGCCCGTACGGCCCGCACAGGAACCAGCCCTTCACCTGGTCCACCGGGAGCAGCGCGGGCAGCAGCCCGGTGAGCCGGTCCCGGTCCAGGCGCCCCGACGGCAGGCCCGCCTGCTGCTCCTCGCGGGAGAGCACCGTCACCAGCTGGAACCGCTCCGGGTAACGGTCCTTCAGGTCGGCCACCTCCTCCAGGAACATGGTCGACGCGGCCGTGCGGTCGGCCCGGATCAGGCAGAACCGTGCGCCCGGCTCACGGGCCAGCAGCGTGGCTGCGATCGACAGCACCGGAGTGATGCCGCTGCCGCCCACGACCGCCGCGAAGTGGCCCGGCGCCGGGTCCAGGGTGAACCGCCCGGCCGGGGTCATCACCTCCAGCTCGTCCCCGGCCGCTATCTCCTTGAACGCGTAGGTGGAGAACGCGCCCCCGTCGACCAGCCGCACCCCCACCCGCAGCGTGCTCGGGCCGTCCCCGGCGGGACCGGGGGCCGGGGAGCAGATCGAGTAGGTGCGGCGGATGTCCCCGCCGTCCACGCGGCGGCGCAGGGTGAGGTGCTGGCCCGGCTTGTGCCGGTACTCCTCGCGCAGTTCGGGCGGCACGGTGAAGGTGACGGCGACCGAGTCGTCGGTCGGCCGGTCGATCTCGGCCACCCGGAGCCGGTGGAAGCGTGCCATCACAACTCCTTGAAGTGGTCGAAGGGTTCACGGCAGGTCAGGCATCGGCGCAGCGCCTTGCAGGCGGTTGAGGAGAAGCGGCTCAGCAGCTCGGTGTCGGTGGAGTCGCAGTGCGGGCAGCGGACGGCTTCCAGCGCCGCCCCGGCCGGTGCTTCCCCGTCGTGCCCGGTGCGGGTCGGGCTCAGGGTGAGGGGGACCGGGCCGCCGGGGTGCCGGGTGCGGGGCGGGGCTATGCCGGAGTCCTGGAGCTTGCGGCGGCCGTCGGGGGTGATGTCGTCCGTGGACCAGGCCGGGGCGAGGACGGTCCGGACGGTGACCTCGTGCATACCGTGGGCGCGCAGGACCCTCTCTATGTCGGCGCTCATCGTCTCGACCGCCGGGCAGCCGGTGTAGGTGGGGGTGAGGTCCACCTCGACCGAGTCGGCACCGGTGAGGTGCACCGCGCGCAGTACGCCCAGCTCCAGCAGGGTGAGCACGGGGAGTTCGGGGTCGGGCACCGAGCCGGCCAGCTCCAGCAGCTCCGACTCCAGCGCGGTGGCGGTCACCATGACGCCCCCGGATGGCTGCGGTGCAGATGCTGCATCTCGGCGAGCATCCGCCCGAATGACTCGGTGTGCAGGCCCTGCCGGCCCGCGCCGGCCGCCCAGGCGCCCGTACGGGGGCCCTCGGGGACGGCCAGGGTGGCGCGGTCGAGCACCTCCGTCACGGACCGGAGCCAACTCGCCTCCAGAGCAGCCCAGTCGATGTCCACACCGGGAACCGGCTGGAACATCTCGCCGGTGAAGCGCCACAGCGCGTCGCGGGCCAGGCTCATCCGGTCGTGGCTGAGCACGGTGCCGTCACCGAGGCGCAGGGTCCACTGCTCGGCGTGGTCGCGGTGGTAGGCGACCTCTTTGACCGCCTTCGCGGCCAGCGGCTGGAACGGGCCTTCCTGAGAGGCGAGTTCGGTGTACAGGAGGTGCTGGTACGTGGAGAAGTAGAGCTGCCGGACGATGGTGTGGGCGAAGTCGCCGTTCGGCTGCTCCACCAACTGCAGGTTACGGAAGGCACGTTCTTCGCGGAGGTAGGCCAGCTCGTCCTCGTCGCCGGTCAGGGAGAGCAGGACGCGGGCCTGGCCGAGCAGGTCGAGCGCGATGTTGGCGAGGGCGACCTCCTCCTCCAGGACGGGGGCGTGCCCGGCCCACTCCCCGAGGCGGTGGGAGAGCACCAGGGCGTCGTCGCCGAGGGCGAGCGCGGCGGTGGCGGGGACGATGGCGGTCACAGGTGCTTCACCCCTTCCGGGATCTCGTAGAAGGTCGGGTGCCGGTAGGGCTTGTCGGCGGCCGGCTCGAAGAACGGGTCCTTCTCGTCGGGCGAGGAGGCGGTGACGGCGGTGGCCGGGACGACCCAGATGGAGACGCCCTCGCCGCGCCGGGTGTACAGGTCACGGGCATTGCGCAGGGCCAGTTCCGCGTCGGGAGCGTGCAGGCTGCCGGCGTGGGTGTGGGAGAGGCCGCGGCGGGAGCGGACGAAGACCTCCCACAGGGGCCAGTCGGTGTCGGTCATGCGCGCGTCGCTCCTGTCCGGCCGGTGCTCCCGGCGTGTCTGGCCGCGTGGGCGGCGGCCGCTTCCCTGACCCAGGCGCCCTCGTCGTGTGCGCGGCGGCGCTGGGTGATGCGCTGTTCGTTGCAGGGGCCGTTGCCGTTCAGTACTTCCTTGAACTCGGTCCAGTCGATGACGCCGAAGTCGTGGTGCCCGCGCTCCTCGTTCCACTTCAGGTCCGGGTCGGGGAGGGTGAGACCGAGGGACTCGGCCTGGGGGGCGGCGATGTCGACGAAGCGCTGGCGCAGCTCGTCGTTGGAGTGGCGCTTGATCTTCCACTCCATGGACTGGGACGAGTGCTGGGAGGCGTCGTCGGGCGGGCCGAACATCATCAGCGAGGGCCACCACCAGCGGTCGACCGCGTCCTGTGCCATCGCGTGCTGCTCGAGGGTGCCCTTGCTGAGCGCGAGGAGCAGCTCGTACCCCTGGCGCTGGTGGAAGGACTCCTCCTTGCAGATGCGGACCATCGCGCGGGCGTAGGGGCCGTAGGAACAGCGGCAGAGGGGGACCTGGTTGGTGATGGCGGCCCCGTCCACCAGCCAGCCGATGGCGCCCACGTCGGCCCAGGTCAGGGTCGGGTAGTTGAAGATCGAGGAGTACCGCTGGCGGCCTGTGTGCAGCTTGTCGAGCAGCTCCTCGCGGCTGGTGCCCAGGGTTTCGGCGGCGCTGTAGAGGTAGAGGCCGTGGCCCGCCTCGTCCTGGACCTTGGCCATCAGGATGGCCTTGCGGCGCAGGCTGGGGGCGCGGGTGATCCAGTTCGCCTCCGGCTGCATGCCGATGATCTCGGAGTGGGCGTGCTGGGCGATCTGGCGGACGAGGGTGGCCCGATAGGCGTCCGGCATCCAGTCGCGTGGCTCGATGCGCTCCTCGGCGGCCACGGCCGCGTCGAAGGCGTGCTGGTGCGCCGCCGTGTCCGCGGTGGCGCCGGGTGCGCCGCCCGCGGATGTGCGGTCCGTGCGAGGCGCGGCTGCTGTGGCCATGCGGTCCCCCTGACCTAGGACTCTGCAGGAAGCACGCCCCGACCGATCGTTCGGTTCGTGCGTGTCAATGGTGTGCCGGGGCGTCGTCGGGTGTCAACCGCTGTGGAAAACGTGGGGTTCAACCGCTGTGGAAAACACCGCCGATACCGCCGACGCCCTGCGGCACCTGTGGAAAACCTCTGCGGCCCGTCGCACGGTGCCGGGCATGTCCGGCGAGCGGGACCGGGCGGCGCGGCCGGGGACCGATGACCGAAGCCCAGGGCCCAGGGCTGCGCGGGAGGGGTGGGGCTGAGTACCGTTCCGTGCGGGTGCCAAGTGCAAGCTGAGACGCCCGAGGACCAGAGAGCGCCTGTGACGGGTGCGTCGTCGACGGAGCGGAAGCGGGGGACGGAGCGGAATGGACGCGTACGACGAGGACTCGAAGGGCCCGTACGGGCCGGACGGGTCCGCCGGGGCGCGTCGCGCGGGGGCCCACGACGGCCTCGGCGCACCGCCCGAGGACGGCGGGCCGGGCGGGGACGGCGCGACCGAACCCCCCGGCGCGACCGAACCCCCCGGCCCGGCCGAACCCCCCGGCCCGGCCGAACCCCCCGGCCCGGCCGAACCCCCCGGCCCGGCCGAACCCCCCGGCCCGGCCGAACCCCCCGGCCCGGCCGACCCGGCCGACCCCACCGACCCCGCACCGGAACCGGCGCCCCGCGCTGGACTGGCTGCCCTGTCGCCCCGCTATCGGGTCGTGGCGGGGGCCGTGCTCGCGGTCGTGGCGGCCGTCGCCGCGACGCACCTGGGGATGGTGTTCTTCAGCCTCGCCCCCTCGAACACCGTGACCAAGCGGCACGGCAAGGAGGTGGAGGCGTGGGTGTACCCGGAGTTCGAGCAGAACTGGAAGCTGTTCGCGCCGAACCCGTTGCAGCAGAACATCGCCGTACAGGTGCGGGCCCAGGTCCGGACCGGGGGCGGTGACCTGCGCACCACCGGCTGGACCGACCTGTCCGCGCAGGACGGCGCCGCCATCGACGGCAACCTGCTGCCCAGCCACACCCAGCAGAACGAGCTGCGCCGCGCCTGGGACTTCCTCGGCACCACCCACGGCACGGACAACCGGCCCGTGGGCGTGCGCGGGGCGCTCTCCGAGCAGTACATGCGCCGGATAGTGGTGCTGCGCCTACGGCGGGACGGGGCGATCGAAGGCGCCGGGACGATCCAGCGCGTACAGGTGCGCTCCCGCACCGTCAATGTGCCGCCGCCCCGGTGGAGCCGGGAGAGGGTGTCCGCCGCCCCCGCCTTCCGGGTGCTGCCCTGGTGGACGGTGACCGGTGACGAGACCGAGGCGGGTGCGCGATGAACCGGCTCTCCGAGACCTTCGCGCGCGGCGTCGAACGCGTCACCGGCTCCGCTCTCGGCCCGTACCAGACGGCCGTGATCCGTATCGGGTTCGCCGGGACGTGGCTGCTGTTCCTGCTGCGCGAGTTCCCGCACCGCCAGGAGCTGTACGGCCCGGACGGCCCCTGGAGCTGGAACCTGGCCCGTCAGCTGATCGCCGGCAACCACGCCTTCACGGCGCTGATGTGGTCCGACGGGCAGCTGTGGTTCGAGGTCTGCTACCTCCTGGCGATCCTGGCCGCCGCCGCACTGCTGGTCGGCTGGCGCACCCGGACCGCCGCCGTGCTGTTCATGGCCGGGGTGCTGTCGCTCCAGAACCGCAGCGTGTTCATGGGGGACGGCGGCGACAACGTGCTGCACCTGATGTCCCTCTACCTGGTGCTCACCCGCTGCGGCCAGGTGTGGTCCCTGGACGCGCGCCGGGTGGAGCGCGCGGAGGCGGCACGCGCGCGTGGGGAGCGCGTTCCCGCCGACCGGGTGGGTCCGGTGCTCTGGGCTCTCTCCGGTGCGGTGCTGGGCACGGCCGCGCTGACCGGCCGCCTCGGCGGCGGCTGGCTGGTGCCCGCGCTGCTCTGGACGGCGTGGGCCGGACTCGGCCTGTGGTGGGCCGTGGGCCGCTGGGAGCGGTCGCCGCAGCCCCGGATGCTGCTCGACGTGCTGGCCAATGTGCTGCACAACGCCGGTCTCGTCGTGATCATGGCGGAGGCGTGCCTGATCTACGCCACGGCCGGCTGGTACAAGATCCAGGGTTCGCGCTGGCAGGACGGCACCGCCGTCTACTACCCGCTCCACCTGGACTACTTCTCCCCCTGGCCCGCCCTCGCCGACCTGATGTCCGCCAGCGGCGTTCTCATGATGATCGTGACCTACGGGACGGTCATCGTGCAGGTCGCCTTCCCCTTCACCCTGTTCGACCGACGGGTGAAGAACGTCCTGCTGGTGCTGATGATGACCGAGCACGCGGTGATCGCCGTCGTCCTCGGACTGCCCTTCTTCTCCCTGGCGATGATCACCGCGGACGCGGTCTTCCTGCCCACCACCTTCCTGCTGCTGCTCGGCGGCTGGGCCGCACGCGCCCGTGGCCGGCTGCTGCGGCGCGGCGGTACGGGCCGGGTGCCGCCGCCCCGCGCCCCGGAGGAGGCCACCGCGGGCAACGTAGGGTTCACGGCATGACCGACCCCCTGGACCGCTGGCGCGAGCGCGCCGGGGACGCCGTGCTGCTGGACGGCTTCCACGCGCTCAAGCACGCGCTGCGTTTCGGGGCCGAGGTGCCCGTGGCGGTCACCACCGACCGCGCGGACACGCTCTCCCTCGCAGGTGAACTCGCCGGGGACGTCGTGGACATGCTGGACGCCCTGCTGACAGAGGTGCCCAAGGCGGTGTACGCCTCCCTGGTGCCACGTCCGCACCCCACCGGCGTGGCCGCGCTCGCCGTACGGCCGTCCCGCGAGGCCAATCTCAGGACGCTGGCCCACCGGCCCCGCACCGCGCCCGTGGTGGTGCTGGACGAGCCGCGCAACCTCGGCAACGCGGGCGCGGTGATCCGGCTGGCCGCTGGTTTCGGCGCCATTGGGGTCGTCACCACCGGCACCCTGGACCCCTGGCACCCCACCGTCGTGCGCGGCGGTGCGGGGCTGCACTTCGCCACCGCGGTGGAGCGCCTCGGTGCCGACGAGCTGCCCGCCGGGCCGCTGTTCGCCCTCGATCCCGAGGGCGAGGACATCCGGCGGGCCGAGCTGCCCGACGACGCCGTGCTGGCGTTCGGCTCGGAGCGCAGCGGGCTCTCGGCCCCCGTGCGCGCCCGCGCCGACCGGCTGCTGGCGCTGCCCATGCGGCCGCAGGTCTCCAGCTACAACCTGGCCACCAGTGTGGCCATGGCGCTGTACCACTGGAGCCTGCGCACCGCCTGAGCCGCGCGACTACGCCTGCCTGCGGACCTCCACCACGCGGAAGCGGTTGGCCACGTAGGCGCCGTCGGTGAGGGCCGCGTTCGCCGCCGGGTTGCCGCCGGAGCCGTGGAAGTCGGAGAAGGCGGCGGTCTGGTTGACGTACACCCCGCCGGTCAGGTTCAGGGAGAGCTGGGCGGGCTCATCGAAGCAGACCTCCTCGACGGCCCGCGCGACCTCCGGGTCGATGGTGTGGGCGCCGACCGTCATCGCGCCCTGCTCGCGGATCGTGCGCCGCAGCAGCTCCACCGCGTCGGCGACCGAGTCGACGGCCACGGCGAAGGACACCGGGCCGAAGCACTCGCTGAGGTAGGCGGCCTCGGCGTCCGGCTTGCTGCCGTCCAGCTTCACGATGACGGGGGTGCGCACGACCGCGTCCGGGAAGTCCGGGTTGGTGATCTCGCGTGAGGCCAGGGCGACTTCGCCGAGGTCGGCGGCTGCCTCCAGCCGGGCCTTCACGTCCGGGTTGACGATGGCGCCCAGCAGGGCGTTCGCGCGGGCGTCGTCCCCCAGGAGGCCGTCGACGGCGCGGGCCAGGTCGGTGGTCACCTCGTCGAAGGACTTGTGGCCCTCGTTCGTGCTGATGCCCTCGCGCGGGATCAGCAGGTTCTGCGGGGTCGTGCACATCTGGCCGCTGTACAGGGACAGCGAGAAGGCGAGGTTGGACAACATGCCCTGGTAGTCGTCGGTGGACTCCACGATCACCGTGTTGACGCCGGCCTTCTCGGTGTAGACCTGCGCCTGGCGCGCGTTGGCCTCCAGCCAGTCACCGAACTCCGTGGAGCCGGTGTAGTCGATGATCCGGATCTCGGGGCGGGTGGCGAGCGTCTTGGCGATGCCCTCGCCGGGCCGCTCGGCGGCCAGCGCGACCAGATTCGGGTCGAACCCGGCCTCGGCCAGCACCTCGCGGGCCACCTGGACGGTGAGCGCGAGCGGCAGCACCGCGCGCGGGTGCGGCTTGACCAGGACGGCGTTGCCGGTCGCCAGGGAGGCGAACAGACCCGGATAGCCGTTCCAGGTCGGGAAGGTGTTGCAGCCGATCATCAGGGCGATGCCGCGCGGGACCGGGGTGAAGCTCTTGGTCAGCGTCAGCGGGTCGCGCTTGCCCTGCGGCTTGCTCCACTCCGCCGCTTCGGGGGTGCGGGTCTGCTCCGCGTACGCGTATGCCACCGCCTCCAGGCCGCGGTCCTGGGCGTGCGGGCCGCCGGCCTGGAACGCCATCATGAACGCCTGGCCGCTGGTGTGCATGACCGCGTGCGCGAACTCGTGCGTCCGGTCGCTGATCCGTTTCAGGATCTCCAGACAGACCGCCGCGCGGGTCTCCGCGCCCGCGTCGCGCCAGGCGGCCTGCCCGGCGCGCATGGCGGGGAGCAGCACGTCGAGGTCCGCGTGCGGGTAGCTCACGCCCAGCTCGATGCCGTACGGCGAGATCTCGCCGCCCACCCAGTCGTCCGTGCCGGGCTGGTCCAGGTCGAGGCGGGTGCCGAGGAGGGCGTCGAAGGCGTCCTTGCCCGCGCCCGCGTCCAGGCTGCCGTGCTCGCCGTACGCCTTGGGGTGCTCGGGGTGCGGGGACCAGTACGCGCGGGTGCGGATCGTCTCAAGGGCCTGATCGAGTGTCGGCCGGTGCTTGGCGATCAGCTCGTGTGCGGTCGGTCGGGCGGTCATCCGGGACCAACTCCTCGTCTGCGTGAACTCGTCATCGAGCTCGTGACCTGGGCGTTTGGAGAGACGGCAGGGTGGCGGCGGGCGTGGTTCGCGGTGCCTTCCGCCGCACGGTGGTGGGCTGCGGGCGGTCAGGGCTAGAGTAACCGAACGATCGGTCGGGACAAGGGGGTCCGCCGCATCTGTGGACAACGTCGTGCGGGAGGATCGCGCACATGACAGCTATCGACCTCAGCGGTCCCGTGGCCGTGGTCGGCACCGGAACCATGGGCCAGGGCATCGCCCAGGTCGCGCTGACCGCCGGCCACCCCGTCCTGCTCCATGACACGGTGCCCGGCCGGGCACGGGAGGCCGCCGGTGCCATCGGCGCCCGCCTCGACCGGCTCGTGGCCAAGGGCCGGCTCGGCGCGGACGAACGGGACGCGGCGCGCGCCCGGCTCACGCCCGTCGGGCACCTCGGCGAACTGGCCGGCTGCGCGCTGGTCGTGGAAGCCGTGCTGGAGCGGCTGGACGTCAAGCAGGAGCTGTTCCGGGAGCTGGAGGGGGTCGTCTCAGAGGACTGCCTGCTCGCCACCAACACCTCCTCGCTGTCGGTGACCGCCGTCGGCGGCGCGCTCGCCTCTCCCGGCCGCTTTCTGGGCCTGCACTTCTTCAACCCGGCTCCGCTGCTGCCCCTGGTGGAGGTCGTCTCCGGCCACGCCACCGACGTCACGTCCGTCACGCGCGCGTACGAGACGGTCCGCGCCTGGGGGAAGACCCCGGTGGCCTGCGCGGACACCCCCGGCTTCATCGTGAACCGCATCGCCCGGCCCTTCTACGCCGAGGCGTTCGCCGTGCTGGAGGCCCAGGGCGCCGACCCGGCCACCATCGACGCGGTGCTGCGTGAGAGCGGCGGTTTCCGGATGGGCGCCTTCGAGCTGACCGACCTCATCGGGCAGGACGTCAACGAATCCGTCACCCACTCGGTGTGGAACTCCTTCTTCCAGGACGTCCGCTTCACGCCCTCGCTCGCCCAGCGCCGCCTGGTGGAGTCCGGCCGGCTCGGCCGCAAGAGCGGCCAGGGCTGGTTCGACTACGCGGAGGACGCCGAGCGCCCCGAGCCGCACACCGCCGAGAAGGAGCAGCCGCCCGCGTACGTCACCGTCGAGGGCGACCTCGGGCCGGCCGCCGGACTGCTTCCGCTGATCCACGCGGCGGGCATCACCGTCCACGAGGAGGACGAGGACCAGGGCAGCCGGCTGGCCCTGCCGAGCGGCGGCCAGCTGGTCCTCGCGGACGGCCAGACCGCCGTGGAGTTCCGGGACGTCGTCTACTTCGACCTCGCCCTCGACTACCGCGCCGCCACCCGGATCGCGCTCTCCGCCTCCCAGGACACCACCGCGCGCACCCTCGCCGAGGCGATCGGCCTCTTCCAGGCGCTCGGCAAGGACGTCAGCGTCATCGGTGACGTGCCCGGCATGATCGTCGCCCGGACGGTGGCCCGGATCGTCGATCTCGCGCACGACGCCGTCGCCAAGGGCGTGGCCACCGAGGAGGACATCGACACCGCGATGCGCCTGGGCGTCAACTACCCCCTCGGGCCCTTCGAGTGGAGCCGCGGGCTGGGCCGGAGCTGGGCGTACGAGCTGCTGGACGACTTGCATCTGCGCGACCCCTCCGGCCGGTACGCGCCGTCCCTCGCGCTCTACCGCCACGCGTACGCCACCGACAAGCGGGAGGGCACCTCATGACCACCGCGAAGCGCGACACGTACACCCCCGAGAGCTTGCTCTCGGTCGCCGTGGGGGTGTTCAACGAGCGCGGCTACGACGGCACCTCCATGGAGCACCTCTCCAGAGCCGCGGGCATCTCGAAGTCCTCGATCTACCACCATGTCAGCGGCAAGGAAGAGCTGCTGCGCCGGGCCGTCAGCCGGGCGCTGGACGGGCTGTTCGCCATCCTCGACGAGGAGCACGCGCGCGTGGGGCGCCCGGTGGAGCGGCTGGAGCACGTCGTACGGCGCATGGTCGAGGTGCTCATATCCGAGCTGCCCTATGTGACGCTGCTGCTGCGCGTGCGGGGCAACACCGAGGCGGAGCGGTGGGCGCTGGAGCGGCGCCGGGACTTCGACCACCGGGTGGCCGGGCTGCTGCGGGCGGCCGCCGAGGACGGGGACGTGCGCGGGGACGTCGAGGTACGGCTGGCGACCCGGCTGGTCTTCGGGATGATCAACTCCATCGTGGAGTGGTACCGGCCGGAGCCGGGCGGAGCCGGGGGGCGCGAGGTGGCCGACGCGGTGGTGCGGCTGGTCTTCGCCGGACTGCGCGAGGAATGAGCCCGAGTGCCCGGGATCACGCGTCCGGCTCCAGATCCTCCTCCTCGAACACCAGCAGCGTGCGGGTACCGAGCACCTCGGGGATCGACTGGAGCCGGGTGAGCACCAGCTCGCGCAGCGCCCGGTTGTCCGGCGTGTGCACCAGCAGCAGTACGTCGAAGTCGCCGCCGACCAGCGCCATGTGGGATGCGCCGGGCAGGCGGCGCAGCTGTTCGCGGACCGTGCGCCAGGTGTTCTGGACGATGTTCAGCGTGATGTACGCCGAGGTGCCGTGCCCGGCCCGCTCGTGGTCGACGCGGGCGCCGAAACCCCGGATCACCCCGTCCTCGACCAGCCGGTTGATGCGGGCGTAGGCGTTGGCGCGGGAGACGTGGACGCGTTCGGCGACCGAGCGTATGGAGGCGCGGCCGTCCGCCTGGAGGATCTTCAGGATGTCCTGGTCTATGGCGTCCAGCGGGCGGGGCCGGGGCAGTGCGCCATCCGGCTCCGGTGCCTGGGCCATTTGTTCAGGTGTCATGTCCCCCCGCTTCCTCGCCGTGGACGTCCTGCGTTCATTCCAGGCTGTGGAAAACCGTTTGTCCACAGCCTGAGGGGGCCAGTAGCCAAAATGCGTCGGCGACCGAACAATCGGTAGGTGAGGCGGGTCACAGCCGACCCGCCTCTCGTAGCCGCTCCCACGAGGAGGTGCCGTCATGACGGTCATGGAGCAGCGGGGTGCCTACCGGCCATCGCCGCCGCCCGCCTGGCAGCCCCGCACGGACCCCGCGCCGCTGCTGCCCGACGCCGAGCCCTATCGCGTCCTCGGCACCGACACGGCCGCCGAGGCCGACCCGGACCTGCTGCGCCGGCTCTACGCCCAACTGGTCCGGGGCCGCCGCTACAACACGCAGGCCACCGCGCTCACCAAGCAGGGCCGGCTCGCCGTGTACCCCTCCAGCACCGGCCAGGAGGCGTGCGAGGTCGCCGCCGCCCTGGCCCTGGAGGAGCGTGACTGGCTCTTCCCCAGCTACCGCGACACCCTCGCCGTCGTCACCCGCGGCGTAGACCCGGTGGAGACCCTCACCCTGCTGCGCGGCGACTGGCACCACGGCTACGACCCGCACACCCACCGCGTCGCCCCGCTCAGCACCCCGCTCGCCACCCAGTTGCCGCACGCCGTGGGCCTCGCGCACGCCGCGCGGCTCAAGGGGGACGACGTGGTCGCGCTCGCCATGGTCGGCGACGGCGGCACCAGCGAGGGCGACTTCCACGAGGCGCTGAACTTCGCCGCCGTCTGGCAGGCCCCGGTGGTCTTCCTCGTGCAGAACAACGGCTTCGCCATCTCCGTCCCGCTCGCCAAGCAGACCGCCGCGCCCTCCCTCGCCCACAAAGCGGTCGGGTACGGCATGCCGGGCCGCCTGGTCGACGGCAACGACGCGGTCGCGGTGCACGAGGTGCTCGGCGACGCGGTACGGCACGCCCGCGCGGGCGGGGGCCCGACCCTGGTCGAGGCGGTGACCTACCGTGTGGAGGCCCATACCAACGCCGACGACGCGACCCGCTACCGCGAGGACGACGAGGTCGAGACCTGGCGGCGGCACGACCCCGTCCAGCTCCTGGAGCGCGAGCTGACCGCGCGCGGACTGCTCGACGAGGCCTCCATCGAAGCGGTTCGGCAGGACGCCGAGGCGATGGCCGCCGACCTGCGGGAACGCATGAACCGGGACCCCCGGCTCGACCCGATGGACCTCTTCGACCACGTGTACGCCGAGCCCACTCCGCAGTTGCGTGAACAGCGCGCGCTGCTCCGGACCGAGCTGGCCGCCGAGCAGGACGAGCAGGAAGGCGACCCGCGATGACCACCGTCGCCGTCAAGCCCGCCACCATGGCGCAGGCCCTCACCCGCGCGATGCGCGACGCGATGGCCGCCGACCCGTCCGTCCATGTCATGGGCGAGGACGTCGGTGCCCTCGGCGGTGTCTTCCGGGTCACCGACGGGCTCGCCGCCGAGTTCGGCGAGGACCGCTGCACGGACACCCCGCTGGCCGAGGCGGGCATCCTCGGCGCCGCCGTGGGCATGGCGATGTACGGCCTCAGGCCCGTGGTGGAGATGCAGTTCGACGCGTTCGCCTACCCGGCGTTCGAGCAGCTCATCAGCCATGTCTCCCGGATGCGCAACCGCACCCGGGGCCGCATGCCCCTGCCGGTCACGGTGCGCGTCCCCTACGGCGGCGGCATCGGCGGCGTCGAGCACCACAGCGACTCCTCCGAGGCGTACTACATGGCCACCCCCGGCCTGCATGTCGTCACCCCGGCCACCGTCGCCGACGCCTACGGGCTGCTGCGGCAGGCCATCGCCTCCGACGACCCCGTGGTGTTCCTGGAGCCCAAGCGGCTCTACTGGTCCAAGGACTCCTGGAACGCCGACCACCCCACCGAGGTCGAGCCCATCGGGCGCGCGGTGATCCGCCGCCCCGGCACCAGCGCCACCCTGATCACCTACGGGCCGTCCCTGCCGGTGTGCATGGAGGCCGCCGAGGCCGCCCGCGCGGAGGGCTGGGACCTGGAGGTCGTCGACCTGCGCTCGCTGGTGCCCTTCGACGATGAGACGGTCTGCGCCTCCGTCCGGCGCACCGGACGCGCGGTCGTCGTGCACGAGTCCACCGGGTTCGGCGGGCCGGGCGGCGAGATCGCGGCCCGGATCACCGAGCGCTGCTTCCACCGGCTGGAGGCGCCGGTGCTGCGCGTGGCCGGGTTCGACCTGCCCTACCCGCCGCCGATGCTGGAGCGGCACCACCTGCCCGGCGTGGACCGCGTGCTGGACGCGGTGGCCCGTCTGCAGTGGGAGGCGGACAACTGATGGCACAGGTACTGGAGTTCAAGCTGCCCGACCTCGGCGAGGGGCTCACCGAGGCGGAGATCGTGCGCTGGCTGGTGGCCGTCGGTGACGTGGTGGCCGTCGACCAGCCGGTCGTGGAGGTCGAGACGGCCAAGGCGATGGTGGAGGTGCCCTGCCCCTACGGCGGCGTGGTCACCGCCCGCTATGGAGAGGAGGGCACCGAACTGCCCGTGGGCGCACCGCTGATCACCGTCGCGGTCGGCTCCCCGGACCATACAGGCCCGGACCATACAGGCCCGGCCCGCACCGGCCCGGACGACACCGGCCCCGCCCTCGCCGCCCAGGCCGAGGGCTCCGGAAACGTCCTGGTCGGCTACGGCACCCAGGCCCCCGCCCGCCGCCGGCGCCGGGTGCGCGCGCAGGTCACCGCGGCCAACGGCACCGCACCTGCCGCTCCCCCGCCCGCAGTCGTGCCCACACCCGAGCCGGAGACCGCGCCCGCGCCCCGGGGCCCCGTCCCCGTCATCTCCCCCCTGGTCCGCAAGCTCGCCCGCGACAATGGCGTGGACCTGCGCACCCTGCGGGGCAGCGGCCCGGACGGCCTCGTCCTGCGCGTGGACGTCGAGGCGGCCCTGCGCGCCGAAGCCGCAGCGCCCGCAGCGACCCCCGCCCCGGCCGACCGCCCCGAAGGCGCCCGCATCCCCCTCAAGGGCGTGCGCGGGGCCGTCGCCGAGAAGCTGAGCCGCAGCCGCCGGGAGATCCCGGACGCCACCTGCTGGGTCGACACCGACGCGACCGAACTCCTGCGCGCGCGGGCCGCGATGAACGCCGCCGGCGGCCCGAAGATCTCCCTGGTCGCGCTGCTCGCCCGCATCTGCGCCGCAGCGCTCGCCCGGTTCCCGGAGCTGAACTCCTACGTCGACACCGAGGCCCGCGAGATCGTCCAACTCCCCGCCGTGCACCTGGGATTCGCCGCGCAGACGGAACGCGGGCTGGTGGTGCCGGTCGTGCGGGACGCCCACACGCGGGACGCCGAGTCGCTGACCGCCGAGTTCGCCCGGCTCACCGAAGCCGCCCGCGCCGGACGGCTGACACCGGGTGAACTCACCGGTGGCACGTTCACGCTGAACAACTACGGCGTCTTCGGGGTCGACGGCTCCACCCCGATCGTCAACCACCCCGAGGCGGCCATGCTCGGCGTCGGCCGCATAGTCCCCAAACCCTGGGTGCACGAGGGCGAGCTGGCCGTGCGCCAGGTCGTGCAGCTCTCGCTCACCTTCGACCACCGGGTCTGCGACGGCGGCACGGCGGGCGGCTTCCTCCGGTACGTGGCGGACTGCGTCGAACAGCCGGCCGTGCTGCTGCGCACGCTGTGATCCCGGTTCCGGGCCGCTCCCCAGGCGGCCCGGAGCACGGGCGTCGTCCGCCCCGGCGGGAGCACCGGCCATACTCGAAGGGTGACCGACAACGCCCCGGCCGGCCCCCTTCCGGCTGAATCCCCCGAGTCCAGCGGGCCTGGCACGGCACCGGCGACGGGCATCGCCTACGACGCCGTCGTGCTGGCCGGAGGCGGTGCGCGCCGGCTCGGCGGGGCCGACAAGCCCGGTGTCCAGATCGGCGGCCGGGCGCTGCTCGACCGGGTGCTGGACGCCTGCGCCGACGCCGCCACCGCCGTCGTCGTCGCCGCCCCCCGGTCCACGGTCCGGCCGGTGCGCTGGGCGCGGGAGGAGCCGTCCGGCGGCGGACCCGTGGCCGCGCTCGACGCGGGACTGCGGCTGACCTCCGCCGAGCACGCGGTGGTGCTCTCGGCCGACCTGCCGTTCCTCGGCGCCGACACCCTGCACCTGCTGCTGGCCGCCCTGCGGGACAGCGGTGCCGACGGGGCGCTGCTCACCGACGAGGACGGCCGCGACCAGCCGCTCGTGGCCGCGTACCGCACCGCTGCCCTGCGCCGCGCCCTCGCGGACCTCGCCGCCGAGCACGGCCGGCTGACCGGTCTGCCCCTGCGGCGGCTGACCGCCGCCCTGAGGCTGACCCGGATCACCGATCCGCTCGCCTCCTTCGACTGCGACACCTGGGACGACATCGCCCGCGCCCGAGCGCGGATCAGGGAGCATGGGCACGTGCTGAACGAATGGATCACCGCAGTCAAGAACGAGCTGGGCATCGACCTCGACGTCGACACCCGCGTCCTCCTCGACGCCGCCCGCGACGTGGCCCACGGTGTGGCCCGTCCCGCCGCCCCGCTCACCACCTTCCTCATCGGCTACGCCGCCGCTCAGGGCAAGGGGGACGCCGAGTCCATCGCCGAGGCGGCCGGCAAGGTCGCCGACCTGGCCATCCGCTGGGAGGCCGAGCACAGCGGGGGCGAGTCCGCCCCGGACGCCGGATGACGCCCTCCGGCACCCATTCCGGGCCGTACGCCGGAAACGGTGACGACCTCGACGTAGAAGAAGCCCTGGCCCTCGTCCGCGAGCCCGGAGCCGACCGGACGGACCCGACGGACCGGACCGGCCGGGCGGACCCGTCCGGGCGGGAGGGGCACGCGCACGGCCGCTCCGAGCAGCCGCACCCGCACCCGCACCACCACGCGGGCGCCACCCCCTGGCCCAGGGCCCGCGAGATCGCCGCCCGCGCCGCCCGCGCGGCGAAGCGGCGCCCCGACCTCTCCGTCGCTCTCGGCGACGCCCTCGGGCTGGTCCTCGCCGCGCCCCTGGACGCGCTCGGTGACCTGCCCTCCTTCGACACCTCCGCGATGGACGGCTGGGCCGTCGCCGGACCGGGACCCTGGCGGCTCCGCGACGGCGGTGTGCTCGCCGGACACACGCCCCCCGAGCCGCTCACCGACGGCGAGGCGGTCCGGATCGCCACCGGCGCCCGCGTCCCCACCGGAGTCACCGCCGTCCTGCGCGGCGAGCACGGCCGCACCGGCCCCCAGGACCGGCTGCACGCGACTCAGGAGACGAGCCACGGCCAGGACATCCGCCCGCGCGGCCAGGAGTGCCGCCGTGGCGACCAGTTGCTGCCCACCGGCACCCTGATCACCCCGGCCGTGCTTGGGCTCGCCGCCGCGGCCGGGTACGACACCGTCACTGTCGTCCCCCGCCCGCGCGCCGAGGTCCTGGTGCTCGGCGACGAACTCCTCACCGAGGGACTGCCGCACGACGGGCTGATCCGGGACGCGCTCGGCCCCATGCTGGCGCCCTGGCTGCGGGCGCTGGGCGCCGAGGTCATCGCCGTCCGCAGGCTCGGTGACGACGCCAAGGCGCTGCGCGAGGCCATCACCGCCTCCCGGGCCGACCTGATCGTCACCACCGGGGGCACCGCCGCCGGACCCGTCGACCATGTCCACCCCACGCTGGACCGGATCGGCGCCGAACTCCTCGTCGACGGCGTAGCGGTGCGCCCCGGCCATCCCATGCTGCTGGCCCGTACCAAGGCTGACCAGCACCTCGTCGGGCTGCCCGGGAACCCGCTCGCGGCCGTCTCCGGACTGGTCACGCTCGCCGAGCCCCTGCTGCGGACGCTGGCCGCCCACCCGGCGGCCGAGCCGTACGAGACGCCGCTCAGGGAAGCGGTGCAGGGGCATCCGCACGACACCCGGCTCGTCCCCGTGGTGCTGCGCGGCGAGCGGGCCGTACCGCTGCACTACAGCGGCCCCGCCATGCTGCGCGGGATCGCCGCCGCCGAGGCACTGGCCGTCGTCCCGCCGGGCGGGGCCCAGCAGGGCGCCGGCCTGGAACTGCTGGACCTGCCGTGGACCACGGCCGGAATCGGAGTGTGTTTCACGTGAAACTTCCGGGCCATGACGCCATAGCCCGCCAGGCCGGCGAACAACTGGTGCCCTCTCGCGTGAGGCTTCCGAGGAAGGCGGTGGAGCGCCCCATCCGCCAGGTCACCAAACGTCTGGCCATGGCGCTGCTGGTGCTGGTCGCCACCGCGTTCGTCGTCTACGCGGACCGGGGCGGCTACAACGACAACTCCGACGGCCCCGTCGATCTGCTCGACGCGTTCTACTACGCGACGGTCACCCTCTCCACCACCGGGTACGGCGACATCACCCCGGTCAGCGACAGCGCCCGGCTCGTCAACATCCTCGTCGTCACCCCGCTGCGCGTGCTCTTCCTGATCATCCTGGTCGGCACCACGCTGGAGGTGCTCACCGAGCGCACCCGTGAGGAATGGCGGCTCAACCGCTGGAGGTCCACCTTGCACGACCACACCGTGGTCATCGGCTTCGGCACGAAGGGGCGGTCGGCGATCCAGACCGTCTGCACGACCGGGCTGAAGAAGGAACAGGTCGTCGTGGTCGACCCCAGTTCCAAGGCGATCGAGGCGGCCACCGCCGAGGGCTACGCGGGCGTCACCGGCGACGCGACCCGCAGCGAGGTGCTGCGGCGCGCGGAGGTGCACAAGGCGCGGCAGATCATCATCGCTCCGCAGCGCGACGACACCGCCGTGCTGGTCGCCCTGACGGCTCGCCAGCTCAACCGGAGCGCCAAGATCGTGGCCTCCGTCCGCGAGGAGGAGAACGCCCCGCTCCTCAAGCAGTCCGGCGCCGACGCGGTCATCACCAGCTCCGGAGCGGCGGGCCGGCTGCTCGGGCTGTCCGTGCTCAGCCCCGCCGCCGGCATGGTGATGGAGGATCTGATCCAGCAGGGCAGCGGCCTGGACATCGTGGACCGTCCGGTGGTCCGCGCCGAGGTGGGCCGCAGGCCGCGCGACACGGAGGACCTGGTGGTCAGCGTCGTACGCGGCCATCGGGTGCTCGGTTACGACGATCCGGCCGTGGGCGAGCTGCAGCTGACCGACCGGCTGATCACCATCGTCCGGGTCAGTCCCACCGCGCAGGTCGCCCCGCACGCGCGTCCACTGCCGGGCGACTGAGCGGGCCACCGGGACCGCGGGCCGGCCGGGGAGTAGCGTCGCGGACATGCACGCGATCACGATTTCCGAACCTGGCGGGCCCGAGAACCTGACCTGGACCGAGGTGCCCGATCCGGTACCCGGTGAGGGCGAGGTGCTGGTCGAGGTGGTGGCCACCGCCGTCAACCGCGCCGACATCATGCAGCGTCAGGGCCACTACGACCCGCCGCCCGGCGCCTCCGCGTACCCCGGTCTGGAGTGTTCCGGCCGGATCGCCGCGCTCGGCCCCGGTGTCTCCGGCTGGTCCGTGGGCGACGAGGTGTGCGCGCTGCTCTCGGGCGGTGGCTACGCGCAGAAGGTCGTCCTGCCGGCCGGGCAACTGCTGCGGGTGCCCGAGGGCATCGACCTGAAGCTGGCGGCCGCGCTGCCCGAGGTGGCCTGCACGGTGTGGTCCAACGTCTTCATGCTGGCCCACCTCCGGCCCGGCGAACTGCTGCTCGTGCACGGCGGCTCCAGCGGTATCGGCACCATGGCGATCCAGCTGGCCAAGGCCGTAGGCGCGCGGGTGGCGGTGACCGCCGGGACGAAGGAGAAGCTCGACTTCTGCGCCGAGCTGGGCGCGGACATCCTGGTCAACTACCGCGACCAGGACTTCGTCGCCGAGATCGAGCGGGCCACGGAAGGCGCCGGTGCCGATGTCATCCTCGACAACATGGGCGCCAAGTACCTGGACCGCAACGTGGAGACCTTGGCCGTCAACGGGCGCCTGATGATCATCGGGATGCAGGGCGGCGTCAAGGGCGAGCTGAACATCGGCCTGCTGCTGGGCAAGCGCGGCGCGGTCAGCGCCACCTCGCTCAGGGCCCGCCCACTGAGCGAGAAGGCGGCGATCGTGGCGGCCGTGCGCGAGCACGTATGGCCGTTGATCGCGTCGGGTGTCGTCCGTCCGGTGGTCGACCGGGAGCTGCCGATGACGGACGCGGCGGAGGGGCACCGGGTGGTGGAGGGCAGCGGCCACATCGGCAAGGTGCTGCTGGTCGCCCCGTGACGCCGACCCCGTAGCACCGCCTCTCCCCGGTCCCGCCGCGCCGGTCAGGTGCGGCGGATGCGCAGGCCGACCAGGGCCAGGGCGAGTCCCAGGCCGAGCAGGACCAGTCCGCTGCCCAGGGGGAGGAACCGCGGCGCCCGTGCCGAGGTGCCCTCCCCCTGCCGAACGGCGGCGGGCCGCGAGGCCGGCACGGTGGCCGCCGACGCGGTCGGGGTGGGTGCGGCGGGGCTGTCGGCGGTCTCCGGCTCCTCCGGGTAGGCGGCCGCCGGGGTGGTGGGCGTCCCGCTGCCCTCCGGGTCCTGGGCCTGCTCCTCCGGGTCCGGTGCTGCGGCCCGGCCCGGCCGCAGCCGCCCTTCCCCGGCCCGGCTCCCGGCCCGCGCGGGCTTGGAGACGGTCGGGGATGGCGAGGCGGTGTCGGCGGCGTTCCGGGCCCGCACGGCGGGGGCGGAGGAGCGGCCCGTGGGCGCCGGTGAACCCGGCGGGGCGCTCTCCACGCCGTACGCGGCCGTGGGGCCGCACACGGGGGCCGTCGTCGCCAGGACGAGCAGCATCCGTACGAGGCGGAGCGTGAGTCGTAGCCGTGGAGTCACGTCGGTGACCTCCGGAGGAATGCCGGTGAAGCGCCGGGGGAGAGCGGAAATCCAGCCTCACATCCCGGGGCGGGAGGGGCATTTCCGGTTGGGCCGTCAGGGGCCGCCCGGCCGGAGTCCCCGCTCGCCGGGCGTGCGGGGGTTGCCCGGTGACGGGGTGGGCGGGTGCGAGAGAATGACGGCATGGAGATGCCGAGGAACGAACGGTCGCCCGAGAACCCCCCGATCCTGGTCGTGGGTCAGGACGGGATGGCGGTCGGTGGTGGCACGGACGAGGGCTCCCGCGAGGTTCCGGTGACGGAGCAGGTGGAGCAGCCGGCGAAGGTCATGCGGATCGGCAGCATGATCAAGCAGCTGCTGGAGGAGGTGCGCGCCGCTCCTCTGGACGAGGCGAGCCGGGTGCGGCTGAAGGAGATCCACGCCAGCTCGGTCAAGGAGTTGGAGGACGGCCTCGCGCCGGAGCTGGTGGCGGAGCTGGAGCGGCTGTCGCTGCCCTTCACGGACGACGCGATCCCGAGCGACGCCGAGCTGCGGATCGCCCAGGCCCAGCTGGTGGGCTGGCTGGAGGGCCTGTTCCACGGCATCCAGACCACGCTGTTCGCCCAGCAGATGGCCGCGCGCGCCCAGTTGGAGCAGATGCGCCGCGCGCTGCCGCCGGGGGCGGTCCCCGAGGGCGCCGAGGAGCAGCACACCGGCGGCCGCTCGGGCGGGCCGTACCTCTAGGGCCCACAGGGGAAAGGCCCGGCGGGGACAGTCAGACAGTCCGCCGGGCCCTTCCCGTACCCGCCTACTGCGGTGGCTCGCCGGTGGAGACGCTCAGCGAGACCTCGCCCGCGTTCTTCGGGTCGACGTCGGTGCCCGGGGCGGGGAACTGGTCGAGGACCGTGCCGTCGCCCCAGGTGTTGTTGTCTTCCTTCTTCACCGTGTACCGCCAGCTCGCGGCCTGGAAGCACGCCTTCACGGAGTCGATGTTCTTGTACCGGAAGTCGGGCAGCCGGACCTTCTTCTCGTCGTCGTAGGACTCCTGCGGCTCGGTGCACTCGGTGGGGTCGATGGTCCGGGAGATGTCCGGGCCCCGGTAGCCGGAGGCGTGCGAGGACGTGGAGGCGCTGGGGGTGCCGCCGCCCTTGGCGGTGTCGTCCTCGTCGTCCATGCCCAGTGCGATCAGCAGCCCGGCGATCAGCACCGCGGCCACCGCGACCGAGCCGATGAGCACCGGCCTGCCGCTTCGGCCGCCGCCGCCCGGGGAGGGCACCGCGGTCGGCGGCTGGGCACCGTAGGCCGGCGCCGGCTGCTGCCCGTACGCCGGGGGTGTCGGGTAGCCGCCCCTCTGCGGGTAGCCGTAGGACGGGGGCGGCGTGCCGTAGGGGTTCGGCTGGTAAGGCTGCTGGACCTGGCCGGGGTGCGGCCACGGGGCTGTTTGGTCCACCGGCGGGAACACCGCCGAGCCGACGCCCGAGCCGCTCCGCGCCGGACCCGCGCCCGGCACGATGCTTGGTGCCGCCTGCTGGAGCGAGGCGGCCACTCGCAGGCACTCCTCGCGCATCGCCTCGGCGGTGGGGAAGCGTTCGTTCGGGTTCTTCTTCAGCGCGCGGGCCACCAGGGCGTCCACCGCCGGGGGCAGCGCGCGGTTGATCGAGGAGGGCGCGACCGGCTCCTCCTGGACGTGCGCGTAGGCGATGGCCAGCGGGGAGTCCGCGTCGAACGGCAGCCGGCCGGTGACCAGCTGGAACAGCATGATGCCGACCGAGTACAGGTCGGAGCGGGCGTCCACGCCCCGGCCGAGGGCCTGCTCGGGGGAGAGGTACTGCGGGGTGCCGACGACCATGCCGGTCTGCGTCATCGAGGTGACCCCGGACTGCATGGCCCGCGCGATGCCGAAGTCCATCACCTTGACCACCCCGCGCCGGGTGGTCATCACGTTGCCGGGCTTGATGTCCCGGTGGACCAGTCCCTTCTCGTGGCTGATCTCCAGGGCGGCCAGCACATCCGCGGTGATCTTCAGGGCCTTGTCGGCGGGCATCGCGCCGGACTGCCGCACGTCGTCGGCCAGCACGGAGCCGAGCGGGCGGCCCTCCACGTACTCCATGACGATGTAGGGCATGCCGTCCGCTTCGTCCTCGCCCGTGTCGAAGACGGAGACGATGTTGGTGTGCGTGAGCTTGGCCACGGCCTGGGCCTCGCGGCGGAACCGCTCGCGGAACGCCTGCTCCCGGCCCAGCTCGGTGTGCAGGGTCTTGACGGCCACCTGGCGGTCCAGGACCGAGTCGTAGGCCAGGTGCACGGAGGCCATGCCGCCCTCGCCGAGCAGGTCGTGGAGCTGGTAGCGGCCACCGGCCAGTGCCCGCCCCGGGTAGCGGCCGCCCTGTGCGCCGTCCTGGCTCATCGTTCCGTGTCCCCCACTGGCCCGTCGGAGCCGTCATCGACCGGCAGATGTGCCGCGGTGCACACGCCTTGATCGAATGTGTCATTCCCGGCCAAGTCTGCCCCAGGGCACGGACACGTCAAGCCCGGTGCCCGTTCCGTGACCGTAAGCGAAAGAAGCGTCGCGCAAGCGTTACAGCAGGCGTACGACCGGTGCACGGAATTTGCACGGGGGCCTGTGCTGCGGGTTTCATGGCCGGTCCGTCCTGGGCCCGTCCCGGTGCCGGATCGGGACCGGCGGCCACCGGCGAGGCTGTAGCGTGGCCGACGGAGTCCGTATCAACACCGCGCACCGCGGGCAGAAACGACGGCGAGGACCGATGGCACAGACGCACGGCGCCCAAGGCCCGTCCGACCCCGAGGCGATGGCCGGCGGCGGCATGGCGGAGGCGCCGGAGAACTGGGGCAACGGCGGGCTCGTCGGCGACGGCCGCTACCGGCTCACCCACCGGCTCGGCCGGGGCGGCATGGCCGAGGTGTTCGCGGCCGAGGACGTCCGGCTGGGCCGCACGGTAGCGGTCAAGCTGCTGCGTGCCGATCTCGCCGAGGACCCCACCTCCAAGGCCCGCTTCACACGCGAGGCCCAGTCGGTGGCCGGGCTCAACCACCACTCGATCGTCGCCGTGTACGACTCCGGCGAGGACCAGGTGGCCGGCCAGGCCGTGCCGTACATCGTGATGGAGCTGGTCGAGGGCCGCACCATCCGTGAGCTGCTGGTCGACGCGGACGCGCCGGGCCCCGAGCAGGCCCTGATCATCGTCTCCGGCGTCCTGGACGCGCTCGCCTACTCGCACCAGCACGGCATCGTGCACCGCGACATCAAGCCCGCCAACGTCATCATCACCGACAACGGCGCGGTCAAGGTGATGGACTTCGGCATCGCCCGCGCCCTGCACGGCGCCTCCACGACGATGACCCAGACCGGCATGGTCATGGGCACCCCGCAGTACCTGTCCCCCGAGCAGGCCCTCGGCAAGGCCGTCGACCACCGCTCCGACCTGTACGCCACCGGCTGCCTGCTGTACGAACTTCTCGCGCTTCGGCCCCCGTTCACCGGTGAGACCCCGCTGTCGGTGGTCTACCAGCACGTCCAGGACATGCCGGTGCCGCCCTCGCAGGTCACCGCCGGCTGCCCGCCCGAGCTGGACGGCCTGGTCATGCGCTCGCTCGCCAAGGAGCCCGACGACCGCTTCCAGACGGCCGAGGAGATGCGCGGCCTGATCCAGTACGGCCTGCAGATGCTGTACGAACAGGGCGCCCACTCCGGCACCTGGAACACCGGCCCGGTGGACGCGGTCACGGGCGCGCTGACCCCACCCGGCGGCTACGCAGGCACCACCGTGATGCCGCAGTCCGGCGGCGGCGGGTACGGAGGCGGCGGGTACGGCGGCGGCACCACGCAGATCCCGCAGCCGATCCTGCCCGGCGGCTACGGGCAGGGCGACGACGGCGGCTTCGAGGGGCACGGCAACCGGGGCAGCGGCAAGGGCAGGCTCTGGGTGCTTGCCGCGCTCGCGGTGGTGGCGGTCGTGGCCGGTGTCGCGCTCGCGCTGAACAACACCGGCGGCGACGCCACGCCCAGCGACAAGCCGTCCCCGAGCCACTCGCAGACGCAGAAGAACGACCAGCCGTCCAAGACGCCCTCCGACGACACCACCAAGGAGCCGACGGACGACCCGGCCACGCAGGGCGGCGGCTCGGGCTGGAGCAACGGCGGCTCGGAGCACACCCCGTCCCAGCGGCCGACCGACCCCGGCACGACCAAGCCGTCGGACGACCCGACCGACCAGCAGACCAGCCAGCCGCCGACCGAACCGCAGACCTCGCCGCCCGCCACGGGCGAAGCGGCCGGGGGCACCGGTACGGACGAGGGCACCACGGCAGGCACGGGCGACGCGGGCGGTACCGACCAGGGCACCACGGCCGGCGCCGGCGGCGCGGACGCCGGCGCGGCGGCCGGTGCGGACGCGGGCGGCCAGAACGGCACTTGAATGCCGACATCGCCGGCCCCGGGAACGGGCCCGGACGGGCTCGCCGGCTGAACACGCCGACTGAAACACGGGGACTGAACACGCCGGCTGAACACGGGGACTGAACACGCCGACGCCGCTCAGCTCGTGAAGGCGTCGCACACCGCCTCGTACTCCCGGGTCCACCACACCGCGAGCGCGGAGGCGGCCGGGAACTGGCAGTCGGCGCGGGTGTCACCGCGCTCGTAGTGCCAGCGCAGCATCCAGAAGTCGTTCAGGCGCTCCCACCACACCCGGTGCACGGCCGCCGCCAGCTCCGCGGGAGTGGCGCGGGCCGCGCGCCGGTACGCCCGCGCGTATGCCCGCGCCTTGGGCAGGTCCAGCATGCCCGCGGGCCGGACGAAGAAGATCGCGGCGGCGCGTACGGCCTCCTCGGCGCGGGGCTGCACCCCGAGGCGGTCCCAGTCGACGATGGCGGCGGGGGTGCCGCCCCGGTAGAGCAGGTTGAACGGGTGGAAGTCGCCGTGCACCCAGCCGACCGGGCCGCCGCGCGGCGGACGCCGGTGGGTGTGCTGTTCCAGCAGGGACCGGCGTTCCAGCAGGCGGTGCCGGGCCAGGTCGTCGAAGGTGTCGGCCGGCCGGTGGCGGTGGACATGGCCGAGCAGGTCGTCGATGAGGGCGAAGGTGTCGGCCGGGTCGGCGCTCTCCACCGGGTGCGGGCTCGTGGCCGGGCGGGTGCGCCCCTTGGGCGGCATCACGGCCTCCAGGCAGGCGTGCACGGCGCCCAGCAGCGCGCCCAGGCGCGCGCTCTCGGAGCGGGTGAGCTGGCCGCCGTGCAGATGCCCCCCGTCGATCCAGGGGTGCAGGGCGTACGCGTGCCCGCCGACCACCGCGACCGTACGGCCCTCGCGGTGGGTGAGCGGCGGGACGGCCGGCACTCCGACCTCGGCGAGCCGCTGCGTGGCCAGATGACGGCGCTCGATGGCGTCGGGGTCGGCGGTGTCGGGGTCGAAATGGTGCTTGAGGAAGTAGCGGCCCCGCGTGGTGCGCACCCGGTAGCCACGGTTGAGCAGCCCCTGGTCGACCGGTTCGCAGGCGAGGGCCGTACCGGCTCCGTACAGGGGTAACAAGGTGCCGAGCGGGGGCGCGTGGGGCACGACGGGTGGTACACGAAGGCGCTGCACGCGCCGATGCTAGGGCACGAAAAGCCCCCGTGAGCTGGGGATTGTCACAGGCAGTCGTCGGTGGTCGCATTCGGTCACCCGCAGTGCCGCAGTGGACTTCCCGGCGCGATTCGCGAGGTGCGCGGAAGAAATCCCCGCCGGCCCCCGGTGACGCGCCGGGACTCTTCCTTTGAGCTGGGTGCGCGAGATAACGTGCCGTTGCTCCGGCCTCCTGCAAGGCTGTGACCAGCGAACTTCCGGACCAGGTCGATTTACTTGGAAATCCAAGCAAAATCGCAGGTCAGGTGGGGTTTCACAGAAATGTGGAGCACTGGGTAACGTTGAAAGCCGCAGGCGCTCGCCGGGGCACCTGTCACGCCTGTTCCCGGCCGAGCGGCACCCACCCCGTGCCCGGTGGTCGAGAAGAGGTGGCCGCTCCCCCCGGCTCCGACCGAGCAAGGGGGAACCCAGGCTCACCGGCAACCCCGTGGGCCGGAACGACGGAGGAGCACACGTGACCGTGGAGAGCAGTGCCGCGCGCAAGCCGCGACGCAGCGCCGCAGGCAAGGCCGGCACCGCCGGCACCAGGCGCAGCACCCGCAGCACCGCGAAGCAGGGCACCGAGCCGGAGCTGGTGCAGCTGCTGACGCCGGAGGGCGAGCGGGTCAAGAACGCCGAGTTCGACGCCTACGTCGCCGGGATCACCGCCGATGAGCTGCGCGGCCTGTACCGCGACATGGTGCTCACCCGCCGCTTCGACGCCGAGGCGACCGCCCTGCAGCGCCAGGGCGAGCTGGGCCTGTGGGCCTCGCTGCTCGGCCAGGAGGCCGCGCAGATCGGCTCCGGCCGCGCCACCCGCGAGGACGACTACGTCTTCCCGACCTACCGCGAGCACGGCGTCGCCTGGTGCCGCGGGGTCGACCCGACCAACCTGCTCGGCATGTTCCGGGGTGTGAACAACGGCGGCTGGGACCCCAACGGCAACAACTTCCACCTGTACACGATCGTCATCGGCTCGCAGACGCTGCACGCCACCGGCTACGCGATGGGCGTGGCCAAGGACGGCGCGGACTCGGCCGTGATCGCCTACTTCGGCGACGGCGCGTCCAGCCAGGGCGACGTCGCGGAATCGTTCACCTTCTCCGCGGTCTACAACGCCCCGGTCGTGTTCTTCTGCCAGAACAACCAGTGGGCGATCTCCGAGCCCACCGAGAAGCAGACCCGCGTCCCGCTCTACCAGCGCGCCCAGGGCTTCGGCTTCCCCGGCGTCCGGGTCGACGGCAACGACGTGCTGGCCTGCCTCGCCGTGACCCGCTGGGCGCTGGAGCGCGCCCGCAACGGCGAGGGCCCGACCCTGGTCGAGGCGTTCACCTACCGGATGGGCGCCCACACCACCTCCGACGACCCCACGCGCTACCGGCACGACGACGAGCGCGTCGCCTGGGAGGCGAAGGACCCGATCCTGCGCCTGCGCGCCTACCTGGAGTCCGCAAACCACGCGGACGAGGGATTCTTCGCGGAACTGGAGAGCGAGTCCGAGGCGTTGGGCAAGCGAGTGCGGGAAGCGGTCCGCGCCATGCCGGACCCGGACCGCTTCGCCATCTTCGAGAACGTGTACGCGGACGGGCACGCGCTCGTCGACGAGGAGCGCGCCCAGTTCGCCGCCTACCAGGCGTCGTTCGCGGACGCGGAAGGGGGCAACTGACATGGCCGAGAAGATGGCTCTGGCCAAGGCGATCAACGAGTCGCTGCGGCGCGCCCTGGAGACGGACCCCAAGGTCCTGATCATGGGCGAGGACGTCGGCAAGCTCGGCGGTGTCTTCCGCGTGACCGACGGCCTCCAGAAGGACTTCGGCGAGGAGCGGGTCATCGACACCCCGCTCGCCGAGTCCGGCATCGTCGGCACCGCGATCGGCCTGGCGCTGCGCGGCTACCGCCCGGTGGTGGAGATCCAGTTCGACGGCTTCGTCTTCCCGGCGTACGACCAGATCGTCACGCAGCTCGCGAAGATGCACGCCCGCTCGCTGGGCAAGGTCAAGATGCCCGTCGTCATCCGCATCCCCTACGGCGGCGGCATCGGCGCGGTCGAGCACCACTCCGAGTCCCCGGAGGCGCTGTTCGCGCACGTGGCCGGCCTGAAGGTGGTCAGCCCGTCCAACGCGTCGGACGCCTACTGGATGATGCAGCAGGCCATCCAGAGCGACGACCCGGTGATCTACTTCGAGCCCAAGCGGCGCTACTGGGACAAGGGCGAGGTCGACCCCGAGCTGATCCCCGGCCCGCTGCACAGGGCGAGCGTGGTCCGCGAGGGCACCGACCTGACGCTGGCCGCTTACGGGCCTATGGTCAAGCTCTGTCAGCAGGTGGCCGACGCGGCCGCCGAGGAGGGCAGGTCCGTGGAGGTCCTCGACCTCCGCTCGGTCTCCCCGCTGGACTTCGACACCATCCAGACCTCGGTCGAGAAGACCCGCCGTCTGGTGGTCGTCCACGAGGCGCCGGTGTTCCTCGGCTCCGGCGCGGAGATCGCCGCCCGGATCACCGAGCGGTGCTTCTACCACCTGGAGGCGCCGGTGCTCCGGGTCGGCGGCTATCACGCCCCGTACCCGCCGGCCCGCCTGGAGGACGAGTATCTGCCGGGCCTGGACCGGGTGCTCGACGCCGTCGACCGCGCCCTTGCGTACTGAGGAAGGTTTCGTGACGACGATGACGGAAGCTTCCGTGCGCGAGTTCAAGATGCCGGACGTGGGCGAGGGGCTCACCGAGGCAGAGATCCTGAAGTGGTACGTGCAGGTCGGGGACACGGTCACCGACGGCCAGGTGGTGTGCGAGGTCGAGACCGCCAAGGCGGCCGTCGAACTCCCCATCCCCTACGACGGGGTGGTGCGCGAGCTGCGCTTCACCGAGGGCACGACGGTCGACGTGGGTACGGCGATCATCGCGGTGGACGTGTCGGGCGGGGCCGCCCCCGAGCCGGCGCCGGCCGCCCCCGCTCCCGCCGTCGAAGAGGCCGAGCCGCAGGGCCGTACGCCGGTGCTGGTGGGGTACGGCGTGGCCGTCTCCTCCACCAAGCGGCGGCCCCGCAAGGGTTCCGAGGCGCCGGTGGCCGCCATCGCGCAGGCGGTGCAGGCCGAGCTGAACGGACACGGCGCGGCCGCTCCCGCCCCCGCTCCGGTGAGGGAGCGCCCGCTGGCCAAGCCGCCGGTGCGCAAGCTGGCCAAGGACCTGGGCGTCGACCTGGCGCTGGTCATCCCGTCCCGGCCGGACGGCATCATCACCCGCGAGGACGTGCACGCGGCGGTGGCCCCGGCGCAGGCGCGGCCCGTGGTGGAAGCCCCGGCCCCGGTCGCCCCACCCGCGCCCGCGCCCGCGGTGTCGGTGGCGGCGCCGGTGTACGACTCCGCCCGGGAGACCCGTATCCCGGTCAAGGGCGTCCGCAAGGCGACCGCGCAGGCGATGATCGGCTCGGCGTTCACGGCGCCGCATGTCACGGAGTTCGTGACGGTGGACGTGACGCGGACGATGAAGCTGGTCGAGGAGCTGAAGCAGGACAAGGAGTTCCAGGGGCTGCGGGTGAACCCGCTGCTGCTGATCGCCAAGGCCCTGCTGGTCGCCATCAAGCGCAACCCCGAGGTCAACGCGTCCTGGGACGAGGCCGCCCAGGAGATCGTGCTCAAGCACTACGTCAACCTGGGCATCGCGGCGGCGACCCCGCGCGGGCTGATCGTCCCGAACATCAAGGACGCGCAGGACAGGACGCTCCCGCAGCTCTCCGCGGCGCTGGGCGAGCTGGTGAGCACGGCCCGCGAGGGCAAGACCTCCCCGGCGGCGATGCAGGGCGGCACGGTGACCATCACCAACGTCGGCGTCTTCGGCGTCGACACCGGTACGCCGATCCTGAATCCCGGTGAGTCCGCGATCCTCGCCGTCGGCGCGATCAAGCTCCAGCCGTGGGTCCACAAGGGCAAGGTCAAGCCCCGCCAGGTGACCACTCTCGCCCTCAGCTTCGACCACCGCCTGGTCGACGGCGAACTCGGCTCCAAGGTGCTGGCGGATGTCGCGGCAATTCTGGAGCAGCCGAAGCGGTTGATCTCCTGGGCGTAGTGCGCCCTTTCGAACTGTGGAAATGCTGAGACCGTAACCTCCAGTTACGGTCTCAGCATTTCTCGTTCATCTCTCACGCGCTCTCTCGAACGCTGCTGAGTACGTAAACCGGTGCCCCGTCCTCGGCTCCGCCCCGCGACCGAATGCAGGCGTGCCGCCGCAGCATCCGCAGGCATTCATTGACCCGACGCACGGTCAGCCCGGTCCGCGCCGCGATCGACTCGAGCGGCTCCCGCAGCTCGCCCTTCTCCACGAGCACCGGCGCGATCACGACGGCCACGGTCCAGACGTCCTCCGTCACGGACAACCGCTCCCGCCAGCCGGCCAGTACGGACGCGGTGGTGGCGGGCCCCCCGGACGGAACGGCGGGGCGAAGGGCCAGCCCCTCGAACCGGTCGGCGATACGCACCATCGCCTCGGCCATGGCCGTCTGCGCCGTCGACATCTCCCGTTGCAGCGCCAGCGATTGACGCTGTACGCCCACCAACTCCTCGTCCAGCTTCAGGTTGTGCGCCTCCAGCCGGACGATGGCCTCCGCGACCTGTTCCGGCATGGCGTACGCGACGGGAGCCCCCGGCCCGAGGGGCTGCACCTCGGCCTCCTCCAGCGCGTAGAACCCCTCCCGCTGGACCGTCGCGATCACCTGGGCGACCCACTGCTTGAAGGGCGCGCAGGCGGGCTTGGTGCAGGCGTTGACGAGGAGGATCAACCCCTGGAGGTCGATCAGATTCATGTCTCGGCGCCACTCCCGACCTGCGGGAACGCTTGAGACCGTAAGCTCCACTTACGGTCTCAAGCATCTCTCGATGCGTGCCCGGCACATGATCCAGGAGTGCCTGCCGAGAGTTGCTGTGACCAAGCTTCTTGCACACATCCACCGCCGGGAACCAATGCGTCCCGTCCGGCATCGTCAGCCTCCGTACGCGGTCTCCGGTCGCCGCGTAGACGAAGTCGCTGATGTCGATCGCCTCGTTCATATGAACCACCTCCGCCGTGGAACGTAGAGCCCGGCAAAAGGCATATGCCAGCCGACGGCCCAGATGTTCACGATTGCGGGGGAAGATCGCCTGTTCCGCCGACTCCGGTGCGCTGATCCCGTTATGGAGAAGGCGAGTTGGCGCAACGCAAAGGACCCGCCCTCACGGAGTGATCCCCGGGAGCGGGCCCTGAAGTGTTGCGGGCTTACCTGGTGAAGCCGTAGTTCAGGAGCTTGGTCGCGTCCGTGCCGCGCTGGGGGACGGAGGACGACGCGAGGACCGTGCCGATGACCGTCTTGCCGTTGCGGGTGGCGGCGAAGACGAGGCAGTACTTGGCCTCGGGGCCGGAGCCGGTCTTGACGCCGATGCTGCCGCGGTAGCTGCTCAGCAGCGTGTTGGTGTTGGTCCACGCCCGCATCGTGCGGGTGCTGCCGGTCTTGGTGACCGTCTTCGCCGTGTACGACTTGGTCTTGACGATCGCACGGAAGTTGGCGTTCTTCATCGCGCTGCTGGCGATCTTCGTCAGGTCGCGCGGGGTCGAGTAGTTCGAGCCCTGGCCGATGCCGTCGAAGGAGTCGAAGTGCGTGTTCCGCAGGCCGAGGCTCTTCGCGGCGGAGTTCATCTTGCCGAGGAAGGACTTCACACGCGCGGTGTGCGTGCTGCCGGCGCCGTACTTGTCCGCGAGGACGTACGCGGCGTCGCAGCCGGACGGCAGCATCAGCCCGTAGAGGAGCTGGCGGACGGTGACCTTGTCGCCGACGATCAGGCCGGCCGAGGACGCGTTGTTGGCGACGATGTAGTCGCTGGCGCCCTTCGGGACGGTGACCTTGGCGTCCAGGTTCAGGTTCGGCTGCGCGAGCACGACCTTCGCGGTCATGATCTTGGTGGTGGAGCCCGTGGACCGCTTGGTGTCCGCGGCCTTGGTGAACAGCGACGCGCCGGTCGAGTTGTTCATCACGTAACCGCCCGCGGCCACGATCGAAGGCGCGGAAGCGGCCTGCGCGGGCGCTGCGGTGAGGGCACTGGTGGTGAGCAGCGCGCCGGACGCGACGGCGACGGCGGCGGCCCTGCGGAGGGAGGAGCCCTTGATGCCGGTAATCAAAGCGAAATACCTCGATTGTCTGAAATGCCCTTGGGATGCGGCCTGTTGAGGTGCTCTGAAAGGAGAGCCGCACGTGTGTGACAGGCGAACGGCCCTCATGGTTGCACTCCGTCGGACGGAAATTTCCGGCGCCGGGCTGACGCCCCCTCACCGGGTCCGCATGCTGGACCACACTGTGCCATGCGTGCGTGTTGTATCTATCCTGTGGGCATGCAAACGGCCACCAGGCAGCCACCCGCCGCCGACCGCGTCTACACCCACGTCAAACAGGGCGTCCTCGACCGCCGGTACGAGGGCGGCACCCTGCTCACCGAGGGCGAGCTGGCCGAGGCGGTCGGGGTGTCGCGTACCCCGGTCCGTGAGGCGCTGCTGCGGCTGGAGGCCGAGGGGCTGATCCGGCTGTACCCGAAGAAGGGCGCGCTGGTGCTGCCGGTCTCCGCGCAGGAGATCGCCGACGTGGTGGAGACCCGGCTGCTGGTCGAGGAGCACGCCGCCCGCAAGGCGGTGCCCGCGCCGTCCGCCCTGCTGGACCGGCTCGCCGAGCTGCTCCAGCGGCAGCGGGAGCAGGCCGCGGCGGGCGACTTCGCCGCCGCCGCCGTCACCGACCGCTGCTTCCACGCCGAGATCGTGCGCAGCGGCGGCAACGAGATCCTGTCCCGTCTCTACGACCAGCTGCGCGACCGCCAGCTGCGGATGGGTGTCGCCGTGATGCACTCGCATCCCGACCGGATCTCCAAGACCCTCGCCGAGCACGCCGAGATCCTGGACGCGCTGCGCGCCGGGGACGCGGAGGCCGCGGTCGGGATCGTGCACCGGCACGTCGGCTGGTTCTCCGAGCTGGCGCGCGGGGAGGTCCGATGAGCCGGGCCACGACCGCCCTGCCGGGTGACCCTCTCCCGAAGGGGGCACCCCCGGGCGGCCGCCGTGCCGTCGCCATGTGGTCGACCGGCGTCGCCGTCTACTTCGTCGCCGTCATCTTCCGCACCTCGCTCGGCGTGGCCGGCCTGGACGCGGCCGGCCGCTTCCACGTCAACGCCTCCGCCCTGTCGACGTTCTCGATCCTCCAGCTGCTCGTGTACGCGGGCATGCAGATACCCGTCGGTCTGCTGGTCGACCGGCTCGGCACGAAGAAGGTGCTGTGCCTGGGCGCGGTGCTGTTCACGGCCGGGCAGCTCGGCTTCGCCTTCTCCCCCTCGTACGGCACCGCTCTCGCCTCGCGCGCCCTGCTGGGCTGCGGGGACGCGATGACGTTCATCAGCGTGCTGCGGCTCGGCACCCGCTGGTTCCCGGCCCGGCGGGGGCCCTTCGTCGCGCAGCTCGCCGGTCTGGTCGGCATGGCGGGCAACCTCGTCTCCACCCTGGTGCTGGCCCGGCTGCTGCACGGGCTCGGCTGGACCCCGGCGTTCGCGGGCAGCGCGCTCGCGGGGGTGGTCGTGCTGGTGCTGGCGCTGCTGTTCCTCAAGGACCACCCCGAGGGCCACGAGCCGGCGCCCTCCCCGCACCAGGGCGCCGCGTACGTCCGCCGGCAGATCGCGGAGGCGTGGCGGGAGCCCGGTACCCGGCTGGGCATGTGGGTGCACTTCACCACCCAGTTCCCGGCGATGGTGTTCCTGCTGCTCTGGGGGCTGCCGTTCCTGGTGCAGGCACAGGGACTCAGCCGGGCCACGGCGGGTGAGCTGCTCACCCTGGTGGTCCTCTCCAACATGGCGGTCGGACTGGTCTACGGCCAGGTCGTCGCCCGGCACCACGCGGCCCGGCTCCCACTGGCCCTCGGTACGGTCGCCGCGACCGCCCTCGTGTGGGCGATGACCCTCGCCTGGCCGGGCGCGCACGCGCCGACGGCGCTGCTGCTGGCGCTGTGCGTGGTGCTAGGTGCCTGCGGTCCCGCCTCGATGCTCGGCTTCGACTTCGCCCGCCCCGCGAACCCGCCCGAGCGTCAGGGCACCGCCTCCGGCATCACCAACATGGGCGGTTTCATCGCCTCCATGACCACTCTCTTGGCCATCGGCGTCCTCCTCGACGCCACCGGCGACGACTACTCCATCGCCTTCTCCGCCGTCTTCGTCCTCCAGGCCCTCGGCCTCACCCAGATCCTCCGCCTGCGCGGCCGCGCGGCCCGCCGCGAGCGGGAGCGGCTGGTGGCGAGCAGGGTGGAGACGGTGCACGTACCCGCGGCGTGAGCCTGCGGCGCTTCAGGGGACTACGGCCGGGCCGAGCTGCGACGCGCCCGCGCCGCCCGCCGCCGAACCGCGGTGTCCGGGCGCTCCGGCGCTCACCGCGGGGTGCGGCCGGCCAGGCGGTGCCGCCCGGTACGTCTCGGTGGCCGGCGGGTACGGCCGCGTGTACGCCGGTCGCCGCCGCGGGCGGTCAGGCCGGCCGGCCCCGCACCGGTACCGGCGTCAGGTAGGCCATCCCCGGTACGCCCCGGTAGCTCATCCACCGGGCCCGGTGCTGGTCCAGGCGTTCGCGGACCTCGGTCGCGTCAGGGCCGGCGGCGAGCCAGACCTCCTGGTCGGCCCGACAGGCCGACTCGAAGTGTCCGGTCAAGGAGTCCGTGGTCATACCGGGCACGCCGACGGCGTGGCACGACACCGGCACCCGGGCATCAGGGTCACGACGTGACCGCGAAGTTGCGCAGGATCGCCGCCGTCAGTTCCGGGTCGCCCTCGGTCTTGATGCTGTCGCCCGCCTTCTCCGCACTGATCCGCCCGCAGGCCAGCCGGAAGTACGTCTCCCAGTCGAGGCTGAAGCTCGCGGCGGGCCCGAGCGCGGGTGCCGTCTCCAGCGTGCCCCGGCCCTGGATGTCGACGCGGATGGTGCGCAGGAACTCCACCGGCCCGTGCACGTCGAAGACGATCGCCGAACTGCGCGGCGCCTCAGCCTCCTTGGCGACCACCTTGGGCAGCCCGGCCAGCAGCACGTCGCGGGCGACGAACGCGCCGGGCGAGTCGAGGTTGCCGGGGCGGCCGAGGGCCGTACGCAGGTCCTGCTCGTGCACCCAGACGTCGAACGCCCGCATCCGCATGGCGAGTTCGAGGGTGATCTCCTTGCCCATCTGCCCCCGGACGACGGTTTCGGGCTGCCGGGACTCGTTGCGCAGCTGCCGGTTGCGGCGGATGACCGTGTACTCCAGCTCCGAGGTCATCTCCGGTGCCGTGTGGTGGCGGCGGGTGTCGACCTGCATCTCCATGTACCGCTGGCCCTCGGTGGTGACATGGAAGAGGTCGCTGGGCAGCGTGTGGATGGGCCGGGGGTCGCCGAGCATCTCGCAGTCCAGCCCGATGACATGCGAGACCACGTCCCGCACCGACCAGCCGGGGCACGGCGTACGCCGGTTCCACTCGGACTCGGCCAGCGAGTTCACCAGCTCCGATATCGCGTCGATCGAGTGGGTCCAGGCGTCGGCGTAGGGCTGGAGGGTGGGATGCAGACTCACGGAACAGGACCCCTCGGCGGTCGTTGCACGGGCAGAATCGGCGGCTGCACTGGGCGGGCGTCTGAGACTCCCCGGACTCTCGGCTTCACGCGAGCGGGGAGCCCCCAAGTTACGCTGCTCCGATACCCCCCGGCAGTGCTTTCGTGTGACGATCGTAGGCCCGTGGGAACGACTCGAATGCCAGGACGGTGGTAGTGTGCGCGCCTCGCTGATCCAGATCCGTGTGGACGAGAGCGAGTCCGTGGCCGGGCGCCGCTCGCGCGCGGCGGAACTCGTACGCGCCCGGTCGGGCGCCGACCTCGTGGTGCTGCCCGAGCTGTGGACCACCGGGGCCTTCGCCTACGACACGTTCGCCACCGAGGCAGAGCCGCTGGAGGGGCCCACGTACGCGGTGATGGCCGAGGCCGCGAAGGACGCGGGCGTCTGGCTGCACGCGGGGTCGATCCCGGAGCGGGACCCCGACGGCACCCTCTACAACACCGCCCTGGTCTTCTCCCCCTCCGGTGACCTCGCCGCCTCCTACCGCAAGATCCACCGCTTCGGCTTCGACCAGGGCGAGGCCGTGCTGATGGGCGCCGGGCGCGAACCCGTCACCGTCGCCCTGCCGGAGACCACCGTCGGCCTCGCCACCTGCTACGACCTGCGCTTCCCGGAACTCTTCCGCACCCTCACCGACGCCGGCGCGGAGACCCTGGTCGTCTCCGCGGGCTGGCCCGAGCGCCGCCGCGCCCACTGGACGCTGCTGGCCCAGGCACGGGCGGTGGAGAACCAGGCGTACGTCCTCGCCTGCGGCACCGCCGGTACGCATGCCGGGGTCCCGCAGGCGGGTCGCTCGATCGTGGTGGACCCGTGGGGTGAGGTGCTGGCCGAGGCGGGCCCGGACGAGGAGATCCTCACGGTCGACTTCGACCCGGCGAAGGTCCCCGCCACCCGTGAGCGGTTCCCCGCGCTGAAGGACCGGGTCCTGGGCCTGGCCCCGCCCCGTCACTGAGCCCCGGCCGCTGGGTCTCAGTCGTCCTCCCGCTCCTTCTCCGCCAGGTGGATCACGCACACCGCCACCGCGATGAGCAGGGTGGGGTCGGCGTCGTCGCGTACGACGTCGACGCCGTAGGTGTCCCGGACGGTCAGCCGGCGGCGGGAGATGACGGCGAGGAGTTCGCCCTCGTACTCGACGGCGAACTCGCGGTCGAGGATCTTGCCGCTGACGTCGAGTTCGGTGCCGTCGGCCAGGTCGACGCGGTAGTGGTTGCGCAGCAGGGAGAGGCGCTTGTGCCGGATGGTGGCCAGATCCTCTCCGTCCCGCTGGATGACCATGGTGTCGCGCAGGGCGAACATCTTCTCGTGGATGTCGATCAGGACGTCGCCGGCGGTGTCCTTCAGTTCGAAGGTGTCCCGCAGCCGCATGGCCTTGCCGTCGACGAGGAAGACCTTGCGGCCGCTCTCGTCCTCGATCCAGTAGTCGTCGCCGATGCCCAGCAGCCGGTCGCGCACGAGGAATCTCATGCTGAAGCGCTTCCCCGGCGGGAGGCGTTCCTCACCGGGCGGCCGGCCCGAACCGTGTCCGGTACCCGGAGGGGCTCAGTCCGGTCTCCCGGCGCGGCCACGCCTGCGGGCCGGCCGGGGTGCCCGCCCCCGAGCGGGCGGCGACCACATCGAGCCGGGTCTCCCCATGGGGCACACCCTGGACCGAGTCCCCCTTCTTCTGGTGGCACCCTAGGAGCATGAACGACTCCGCTTCCAGACGTGTCCGTGTCCGTGCTCCCGAGCTGGTCGGCAAGGGGGGCTGGCTGAACACCGGCGATCAGCAGTACACCTTGGCCGACCTGCGAGGACGCGTCGTCATCCTCGACTTCTGGACGTTCTGCTGCATCAACTGCCTGCACGTCCTGGACGAGCTGCGCGAGCTGGAGGAGCGGCACGCGGACACGGTGGTCGTCGTCGGCGTGCACTCCCCGAAGTTCGTGCACGAGGCGGAGCACCGGGCGGTGGTGGACGCGGTCGAGCGGTACGGCGTGGAGCACCCCGTACTGGACGATCCCGAGCTGGCCACCTGGAAGCAGTACGCGGTGCGCGCCTGGCCGACGCTGGTGGTGATCGACCCGGAGGGGTACGTGGTCGCCCAGCACGTCGGTGAGGGGCATGTGCACGCCATCGAGCGGCTGGTGACGGAGCTGGAGGCCGAGCACGAGGCCAAGGGCACCCTGCACCGGGGCGACGGCCCCTATGTGGCGCCGGAGCCGGAGCCGACCGGCTTGCGCTTCCCCGGCAAGGCGCTGCTGCTGCCCTCGGGGAACTTCCTGGTCAGCGACACCACCCGGCATCAGCTGGTGGAGCTGGCCGAGGACGGGGAGAGCGTCGTACGCCGGATCGGTTCCGGTGCGCGCGGCTTCGGGGACGGCCCGGCCGAGCGGGCGTCGTTCAGCGAGCCGCAGGGTCTGGCCCTGCTGGAGGACGGCTCCGTGGTCGTCGCCGACACGGTGAACCACGCCCTGCGCCACCTGGACCTCGCCTCCGGCGCGGTCACCACCCTGGCGGGCACCGGCAGGCAGTGGATGCAGGGCGCGCCCACCTCGGGCGCGGCCCGCGAGGTCGAGCTGTCCTCGCCGTGGGACGTTGCCGTCTTCGGCGGCAAGGTGTGGATCGCCATGGCGGGCGTGCACCAGCTGTGGACGTACGACCCGGCGGCACAGACCGTCCAGGTCGCGGCCGGTACGACCAACGAGGGCCTGGTGGACGGACCCGGTGCCGAGGCGTGGTTCGCGCAGCCCTCCGGGCTCGCGGCGACGGCCGACCGGCTGTGGCTCGCGGACTCCGAGACCTCCGCGCTGCGCTGGGTGGACCTCGACGGCGCCGTGCACACGGCCGTCGGCACCGGCCTGTTCGACTTCGGCCACCGTGACGGGGCCGCGGAGCAGGCCCTGCTCCAGCACCCGCTCGGCGTCACCGCGCTGCCGGACGGCTCGGTCGCCGTCGCCGACACCTACAACCACGCCCTGCGCCGCTACGACCCCGCCACCGGCGAGGTCACCACGCTGGCCACCGATCTGCGCGAGCCCAGCGACGCCGTGCTCGTGGGCGACGACATCGTGGTGGTCGAGTCCGCCCGCCACCGGCTGACCCGGCTGCGGCTGCCCGAGGAGGCGGTACGCGTGGAGGCGGTCGCCCACCGCACCCGGCGCGCGGCCACCGAGGTGGCCCCCGGCCGGCTGCGGCTGGACGTGATCTTCCAGGCACCGGCGGGCCAGAAGCTGGACACCCGCTACGGCCCCTCGACCCGGCTGCTGGTCTCCGCGACCCCGCCCGAGCTGCTGCTCAAGGGCGAGGGCGCGGACAGCGACCTGAGCCGTGAACTGGAGCTGGACCCGGCCGTCCCCGAGGGCGTGCTGCACGTCTCCGCGATGGCCGCGTCCTGCGACGACGACCCGGCCAACGAGTACCCGGCCTGCCATGTCCACCAGCAGGACTGGGGCGTCCCGGTGCGCCTCGTCGAGGGCGCGGCGCACCGGCTGCCGCTGGTGCTGGCCGGGCTGGACGGAGGCGGCGAAGAGTAGCCGTCAGACGCCGTAGCCGTCGGAGTAGCCGTCGCGCTGTGTGTGGTGGTGCCGGTCCTCCTCCACGACCTGGGTGGTCGGGACCACCACACGCCGGCGCCGGGCCATGCCGGTGAAGGTCACCAGGCCGATAAGACCGGTTGCCATGAAGATGACGCCGACCAGGTCGAGGTTGACGCCGCTCATGTGCCAGTCGGTGGCAAACGTGAGGATCGCTCCCACGGCTATGAGGATGATGCATCCGCCGAGGCCCATGAGATCCCGCCTCCCCTAAAGGGTTCCGGACTCTCCGGTCCCGTTCGGCGGATACCCCTCATCCGGCCGGCTAGCCACCGGCCGGCTCACCAACTAGCCCTCCAGGAAGGCCGTCAGGGCTTTCGCGAGGAGGAACGGGTCGTCGGCGCCGCACAGTTCGCGCGCGCTGTGCATGGAGAGCATCGCCACGCCGATGTCGACGGTGCTGATGCCGTGGCGGGCGGCGGTGATGGGGCCGATGGTGGTGCCGCAGGGCATCGAGTTGTTGGAGACGAACGTCTGGAACGGCACCCCGGCCCGCTCGCACGCGGCGGCGAACACCGCGCGGCCCGAACCGTCCGTGGCGTAGCGGTTGTTGACGTTCACCTTGAGGATCGGGCCGCCGTTGACCCGGGGGTGGTGCGTCGGGTCGTGCCGCTCCGCGTAGTTGGGGTGCACGGCGTGGCCGGTGTCGGAGGAGAGGCAGACGCTGCCCGCGAAGGCGCGCGCCCGGTCCTCGTAGGAGCCGCCGCGTGCGAACACCGAGCGCTCCAGGACGCCGCCGAGCAGCGGGCCGTCGGCGCCGGTGTCGGACTGGGAGCCGTTCTCCTCGTGGTCGAAGGCGGCGAGGACGGGGATGTGGGTGAGGGTCTCCCCCGAAGCCGCGGCGGCGATCAGCGCGGCCGTACCGGCGTGCACGGAGAGCAGGTTGTCCATCCGGGGCCCGGCGACCAGCTCGCGGTCCCGGCCCAGGTAGGCGGGCGCCTCGACGGGGTACGTCATCAGGTCCCAGCCCGTGACCGAACCGGCATCCAGCCCGGCCGCCTCCTCCAGGAAGGCGATCAGGTCACCCTCGTGGACGTCACCGCCCAGGCCCCACACGGGCTGGAGGTGGCGCTGCTTGTCGAGCTTGAGGCCGTCCACGGAGACCGAGCGGTCCAGGTGGATGGCGAGCTGCGGCACCCGCAGCAGCGGGCGGTCGATGTCGACCAGCACCGAGCCGCCGTCGCGCAGGGTGAGCCGGCCGGCCAGGCCGAGGTCGCGGTCCAGCCAGGAGTTCATCAGCGGGCCGCCGTAGATCTCCACCGCGATCTGGCGCCAGCCGTGCGCCCCGGTGTCCGGTTCGGGCTTGACCCTGAGGTTCGGGGAGTCGGTGTGCGCGCCGACGATCCGGAACGGGGTGTGCGGGGTCGCGCCCTCGGGGACGTACCAGGCGATGACCGCGCCGCCGCGCAGCACGTACCGGCCGCCGCTGCCGGTGCCCGCGGGGGTGTCCCACGCCTCGGTCTCGGTGACCTGGGTGAAGCCCGCCTCCTCCAGCCGCGCGGCGACGTTCGCCACGGCGTGGTACGGCGTCGGGCTCGCTGCCAGGAAGGCCATCAGGTCGTCGGTGTGGCCGCGGTCGAAACGGGACGGTGCGCTCATGGCGCTTACCTTAACGACGAGCGCGGGCCCGCTCTCCGGAGGGAGGAAGCGGGCCCGCGACGGGATGTGAGGAGAGGGTGAGAAGAAGGGTGAGAAGAGGGTGAGGACTAGAAGGCGGCCTCGTCCAGCTCCATGAGGTCCAGTTCGACACCGGCCGAGATCTCGCGGGCCAGGGTGACGCCGGGCAGGACGTTGGCCGCGAAGAACTTCGCCGCCGCGATCTTGCCGGTGTAGAACGCCACGTCCTTCGAGGACACAGCCTTCGCCGAGGCCGTCTGAAGCTTCTCGGCGGCGACGGCCGCGCCGCGCAGCAGCAGGTAGCCGACGATCACGTCACCGGAGGCCAGCAGCAGGCGCGTGGTGTTGAGCCCCACCTTGTAGATGTTCCTGACGTCCTGCTCGGTGGCCGCGAGGTCGGTCAGCATCAGGCCGACGATCGCCTCCAGTTCCACGGCGGCCTTGGCCAGGTGCTCGCGGGCGCCCGCCAGCTCCTCGCCGCCGGTGGCCAGCGCCAGGAACTTCCTGATGTCCTCGGCGAGGCCGTTCAGCGCGGCGCCCTGGTTGCGGACGATCTTCCGGAAGAAGAAGTCCTGGCCCTGGATCGCGGTGGTGCCCTCGTACAGGGTGTCGATCTTGGCGTCCCGGATGTACTGCTCGATCGGGTACTCCTGGAGGAACCCGGAGCCGCCGAAGGTCTGGAGCGACTGCGCGAGCTGCTCGTAGCCCTTCTCGGAGCCGTAGCCCTTCACGATCGGCAGGAGCAGGTCGTTCAGCGCGTGGTCGGCGGAGGCGTCCTCGCCGTTCGCCTCCTTGACCGCGATGGTGTCCTGGACGGAGGCGGTGTGCAGCACCAGGGCGCGCATGCCCTCCGCGTACGCCTTCTGCGTCATCAGCGAGCGGCGCACGTCGGGGTGGTGCGTGATGGTGACCTTGGGCGCCTTCTTGTCCATGAAGTTCGCGAGGTCCGGTCCCTGGACGCGCTCCTTGGCGTACTCCAGCGCGTTGAGGTAGCCCGTCGACAGGGTCGAGATGGCCTTCGTGCCGACCATCATGCGGGCGAACTCGATGATGCGGAACATCTGGCGGATGCCGTCGTGCTTGTCCCCGATCAGCCAGCCCACGGCGGGGTGGCGGTCGCCGAACGTCATCTCGCAGGTGTTGGACGCCTTGAGGCCCATCTTGTGCTCGACGTTGGTGGCGTAGACGCCGTTGCGCGCCCCCAGCTCGCCGGTCTCGCCGTCGAAGAGGAACTTGGGCACGAGGAAGAGGGAGAGGCCCTTGGTGCCGGGTCCGGCGCCCTCGGGGCGGGCGAGGACGTAGTGGAGGATGTTCTCCTCCATGTCGTGCTCACCGGAGGTGATGAAGCGCTTCACGCCCTCGATGTGCCAGGAGCCGTCCTCCTGCTGGACCGCCTTGGTGCGGCCGGCGCCCACGTCCGAACCGGCGTCCGGCTCGGTGAGGACCATGGTGGAGCCCCAGGTCTTCTCGACCGCGATCTTCGCCCAGTTCTTCTGCTCCTCGGTGCCCTCCTCGAAGAGGATGCGGGCGAACGCCGGGCCGGAGGTGTACATCCAGATGGCCGGGTTGGCGCCGAGCACCAGCTCCGCGTACGCCCAGATCAGGGACGGCGGGGTGTTGGTGCCGCCGATCTCCTCGGGCAGGCCGAGCCGCCAGTACTCCGACTCCATGAAAGCCTTGTAGCTCTTCTTGAAGGAGGCCGGGACCGGCGCGGTGCTGGTCTCGGGGTCGAAGACCGGGGGGTTGCGGTCGGCGTCCACGAAGGACTCCGCCAGCTCGTTCTCCGAGAGGCGGGTCAGCTCGGCGAGGACGGACTTGGCGGTCTCGGTGTCCATCTCCTCGAACGGGCCGGTGCCGTAGAGCTTCTCGCGGCCGAGGACTTCGAAGAGGTTGAACTCGATGTCGCGGAGGTTGGACTTGTAGTGCCCCATGGTGACTCCATCACGGACTCGGCGAGGCACTGACTCCTCGCGGCTGATCACATACCGGTAAGTAGCCACCATGATGCTACCCGTCGGTAATAAGACGCAACCCCGCCCGGTGTGAGATGGCTCCACCGCTCTCCTGACCCCGCCGCCCGCGCTCGGTACTCTTGCGCCCATGTACGGCTACGACCAGAACGCGGGCACCCAGCAGCAGTACGTGCCGCCGCAGCAGCAGCCGGGTGGTGTCGGCGGGTACGGCCAGCAGCCGCCGCTCTACCCGGAGCCGTCCGTGCCCTCGCTGGCGGACGCGGTGCGCGCCTTCACCACCGGGCAACTGCCCGCCGAGGACTTCCAGCAGGTCTTCGCCACGTCCAAGGTGTACTGCCCGCGCGGCGACACCCCCGGCTTCCTCGCCCTGCACAACACCCAGCAGCCGGTGATCCCGATGTTCACCTCGCTGAAGGAGCTGCGCCGGTACGCGGGCAAGGAGTCCAAGTACTTCGTGATCACCGGCGCCGAGGTGATCGACCTGCTCCCCACCGGCTATGGCTTCGTCATCGACATGGAGGGCGAGCACCGGATGGTGTTCGACGCCAAGGCGGTGGAGCAGATGGTCGACTTCGCCATGCGCCGGATGTACGGCTGACCGCGGTCACCGGTTCTGAGGCCCGGAGGGAATTACCTCCGGGCCTTCTACGTTCTGGCTGGCGGAAAGTTCAACGCTCAACTAAACTGGGTCCACAAGGAGGTACCGACCATGCCTGCAGTGACCGTCGAGAACCCGTTGACGCTGCCCCGTGTGACCGCGTCCGCCGATGCCGTGTCGCGCCCGGTGCTGACCGTGACGACCGCGCCGAGCGGCTTCGAGGGCGAGGGGTTCCCGGTGCGCCGCGCCTTCGCCGGGATCAACTACCGCCACCTCGACCCGTTCATCATGATGGACCAGATGGGTGAGGTGGACTACGCGCCGGGCGAGCCCAAGGGCACCCCCTGGCACCCGCACCGCGGCTTCGAGACCGTCACCTACATCATCGACGGGACCTTCGACCACCAGGACTCCCACGGCGGTGGCGGCACCATCACCAACGGCGACACCCAGTGGATGACGGCCGGCTCGGGCCTGCTGCACATCGAGGCGCCTCCGGAGTCGCTGGTGATGTCGGGCGGTCTCTTCCACGGCCTCCAGCTGTGGGTGAACCTCCCCGCCAAGGACAAGATGATGACCCCGAAGTACCAGGATCTGCGCTCCGGCCAGGTGGCCCTGCTGACCTCGCCGGACGGCGGCGCGCTGATCCGTGTCATCGCGGGTGACCTGGACGGTCACGAGGGTCCGGGTGCCACCCACACTCCGATCACCATGATCCACGCGACGCTCGCCCCGGGTGCCGAGCTGACCCTGCCGTGGCGTGAGGACTTCAACGCCCTCGCGTACGTGCTGGCCGGCAAGGGCACGGTCGGTGAGGGGCGGCGGCCGGTCCACCTGGGCCAGACCGCGGTCTTCGGGACCGGTGGCTCGATCACTGTCCGGGCGGACGAGAAGCAGGACTCCCACACGCCCGACCTGGAGGTCGTCCTCCTCGGCGGACAGCCGATCCGTGAGCCGATGGCCCACTACGGCCCGTTCGTCATGAACACCCGCGACGAACTCCAGCAGGCTTTCGAGGACTTCCAGAAGGGCCGCCTGGGCACGGTGCCGGCGGTGCACGGGATGACCGGGAGCGGCCCGCAGGGCTGACCGGGGTCCCGCCGAACCCCGCCGCCCCGGCAGACAACGGAGT
>NZ_JBHXLV010000013.1:0-57724 GCF_042721685.1 Streptomyces sp. NPDC058459
CCTCGGGGGGCAGCGGCCTTCGTACGTCTCCCGCCATGCTCGGCCCCGGGCCGCCGCCCGGCGGCCGGGCGGGGGCGGGTCCGTCATCTCACCCCCGCCTGGCCGCGCCCACCGGCCACACCACGTCGACGGGAAGCCCCGCGCTCCGGGCCTCGACCACGACGTCGGCCGTGCCGCCGCCCCTGCCCGACGGCGGTTCGCCGTTCCACACGGCGACGAGCCGCTCGGCGCGGGCGAGGAGCGTCCGGTTCGCGGTCTCGTACGCCTGCCGGTCCGCCGTCTCGTGCGGCATGACGACCACCTCGTCGGCCGCCGCCACGAGGCGGTCGAAGGTCTCGGCATGGTCCGGTCCGACCTTGGCCGTCCGGTAATCCGTCGAGGGCAGCACCACGACGAGCCGTCCGCCCGCGTGCAGCACCGCCTCGGCGAAGAGCGAGTCGGCACCGGCCGCGATGCAGGAGACCCCGACCAGGGCGCCTGGCTCGTACGCCTTGAGAAGATCGTCGAGCGCGGCCCGCACCAGCGGCACGGACTCCTCGGTCAGGTCCATGTGTCCGGTGACGCCGATGGCGGTCATGGTCCCTCTCTCGTCACGTGCGGGCGGGGTTCGGATCGTCACGCCTTCGGCGCCACCTTGGTGAGGCCGTTGATCACCCGGTCCATCGCGTCGCCGCCCGTGGGGTCGGTGAGGTTGGCGAGGAGTTTGAGGACGAACTTCATCAGGACGGGGTGGGTCAGGCCGCGCTGGGCGCCGATCTGCATGACCTTGGGGTTGCCGATGAGCTTCACGAAGGCTCGGCCGAGGGTGTAGTAGCCGCCGTAGGTGTCCTTCAGGACGCGGGGGTAGCGCTGGAGGGCGATCTCGCGGGTCGCCGGGGTCGGGCGGGCATGGGCCTGCACGATGACGTCGGCGGCCAGCTGGGCGGACTCCATGGCGTAGGCGATGCCCTCGCCGTTGAAGGGGTTCACCATGCCGCCGGCGTCACCGACCAGCAGCAGGCCCTTGGTGTAGTGCGGCTGGCGGTTGAAGGCCATGGGCAGGGCCGCGCCCCGGATCGGGCCCGTCATGTGCTCCGGGGTGTAGCCCCACTCCTCCGGCATGGACGCGCACCACGCCTTGAGCACCTCGCGCCAGTCCAGCTCCTTGAAGGATTCCGAGGTGTTCAGCACGCCGAGGCCCACGTTGGACGTGCCGTCGCCCATGCCGAAGATCCAGCCGTAGCCGGGCAGCAGCCGGTCCTGGGCGCCCCGGCGGTCCCACAGCTCCAGCCAGGACTCCAGGTAGTCGTCCTCGTGGCGCGGGGACTCGAAGTACGTGCGCACGGCCACGCCCATCGGGCGGTCCTCGCGGCGGTGCAGGCCCATCGCCAGGGACAGGCGGGTGGAGTTGCCGTCCGCCGCGACCACCAGGGGTGCGTGGAAGGTCACCGGGCGCTTGTCGTCGCCCAGCTTCGCCGTCACGCCGGTGATCCGGCCCGTGCGGTCGTCGATGACCGGTCCGCTCACGTTGCACAGCTCGAAGAGGCGGGCGCCCGCCTTCTGCGCCTGCCGGGCCAGCTGCTCGTCGAAGTCGTCGCGCTTACGGACCAGGCCGAAGTTCGGGTACGAGGCGAGATCGGGCCAGTCCAGCTGGAGGCGGGAGCCGCCGCCGATGATGCGCAGGCCCTTGTTGCGCAGCCAGCCCGCCTCCTCGGAGATGTCGATACCCATGGCCACGAGCTGCTTGACCGCGCGCGGGGTCAGACCGTCGCCGCAGACCTTCTCCCTCGGGAACTCGGTCTTCTCCAGCAGCAGGACGTCGAGTCCGGCCTTGGCGAGGTGATAGGCGGTGGTGGAGCCGGCCGGCCCCGCGCCCACGACGATCACGTCTGCGGTGTTGTCGGAGAGGGGCTCAGTCACGGCGGGTTCTCCCCCGAGGTTGTCAATCTTCGTGCCGGCGGGCACTGGACACAGGCAGTCTATTCAGCAGCATTGATCAACCGGCTGAAGGGCTGCTTCGTGAACCGAACTCACCCCGTAGTACGGCTTCGTGTGCCCACCGACGAGGACGCCTACGTCTGGCACCGCGTCTTCGCCGATCCCGAGGTCATGCGGTTCCACGGAGGGCGGGCCGCCGAACTGTCCGTGTACGAGGAGCTCACCGCCCGGCAGCGGCGGCACGACGCCGAGCTGGGGTTCTGTCTGTGGTCCGTGCTCGACGGGTCCGGGGACGTGGTGGGGTTCACCGGGGCCCAGCCCTGGCCTCATGCGTGGGGGCCCGCCGGGGAGATCGAGATCGGATGGCGGCTCGGGCGGGCGCACTGGGGGCTCGGGTACGCGTCCGCCGCCGCCCAGGATTGTCTTGAGCGGGTCCGCTCCACCGGGGTCCGACGGGTCGTCGCCATGGTCGACTCGGAGAACGAACGGTCGATCGCTGTCACCCAGCGGCTCGGCATGCGGCTCTCCGAGCGGTTCACCACGCCTTCCTCCGAGCGGCAAGGGCTCTGCTACTCGCTTGAGTTGTGACTCTACGTGGTTTCTTGTCACAGAAAGCCAGATGTCGCTTCCGGGCTCCCCTTCGCGGAGTTACCCTGCCAGTACCACTGGGGGTGACATCAGTGCGAATACCACCCAAAACGTCCGAGGTGCGGGTGCCTCGGCTGGTCGGGCTCATGGCAGTCGACGCCCGCGAGGCCGCCCGCACCCGCGGGCTGTTCCTCAACTCGCCCGACCGTCCGGAGTTCGCGGGGCTCGTCGTGGATTACGTCGTACGGCAGTTCCCGGCGCCCGGTGCCGAGGTTCCGCCCGATTCCGTGGTCTACGTGTGGTTCGACTTCGGGGAAGGTGAGGGCGGTGGGGGTGTGCGGGAGCCCCGGCTGCCCGCGCCGCCCTCAGGCGGGCTTCAGCGGGAACTCGGGGAGCCGGGGGACGCTTTCGAGGTGATCGGGCGGTGAGGTGTTTGCTCAGGGCTGCTTGAAGCCCCTGTGCAGAGCCACCACTCCGCCGGTGAGGTTGCGCCACGCGACCCTCGACCAGCCTGCCTTCCGCAGCTTCTCCGCGAGCGCCGGCTGGTCGGGCCACGCTCGGATCGACTCGGCCAGGTACACGTACGCGTCCGGGTTCGACGACACCGAGCGGGCCACCGGGGGCAGCGCCCGCATCAGGTACTCCGTGTACACCGTGCGGAACGGGGTCCATGTGGGGTGCGAGAACTCGCAGATCACCACCCTGCCGCCGGGCTTCGTCACCCGGTACAGCTCACGCAGCGCCGCGTCCGTGTCCTGGACGTTGCGCAGGCCGAAGGAGATCGTCACCGCGTCGAAGGTGTCGTCCTTGAACGGGAGCCTCGTCGCGTCCCCCGCCGTGATCGGGAGCCACGGGTGCTTCTTCTTGCCGACCTGGAGCATGCCCAGGGAGAAGTCGCAGGGGACCACGTAGGCGCCCGCGCGGGCGAAGGGGAGTGATGACGTCGCCGTGCCCGCTGCCAGGTCCAGGACCTTCTGCGCGGGGCGCGCGTCCACCGCCCTCGCCACCTCCTTGCGCCAGCGCCGGTCCTGGCCGAGCGACAGCACGTCGTTCGTCAGGTCGTACCGTTCCGCCACGTCGTCGAACATCTCGGCGACTTCGTGCGGCTGCTTGTTCAGGGAGGCGCGGGTCACGTCGTCATTGTCGCAGGCCCGTCCGCCGGGGGGCCGGGCGGTGGGGGTGCCGGGGCCGTGCGTCGGGGGGCGGTGCCGTTCTCGGCTGTCCCGCCGTTCGGTCAGCGGCTTCGGTGGACCAGGCGGCCCTCGATCACCGTCGCCACGCAGGTGCTCGCGCCCCGCTTCACCAGGTCCTCGCGGGTCGCCACGTCGAACACCGCGAATCTGGCCGGGCTTCCCGGTGCCAGAGGGGGCATGAGGATCAGCGGGGTCGGAGAGAGGGACGGGGGGCCCGGCAGGCGGGGCGGGCGTCGGCCCACCGCCAGGCCCGCTCTGCGGACCACGTCCGCCGCCGTGCGCGTGCGCAGATCGCCTGCCACCGCCACCGTGCCGTGGGCCAGCATGCGTTGTACGCCTCTGCGCGCGCTCGCCCCCAGGCGGGAGGGGTCGCCGCGGAAGAGCGCCTGCGCACGTTCGCCGGTGAGGGGGGCCGAACCCAGGGTGTCGGACTCTCTGGGGTCCGGGTGGTAGGTGGCCTCCAGCAGCTCCGGGGCGTACGGGTTGAGCAGGCCCGGCAGGAGGATGCCGGGCCAGCTCCGCACCCTGGCACCGGGGGCGGCGGCGGCCAGTCGCTCGTACGGGCCCACTGCCGCCACCGACGCCCCGTCGATCAGGACCGCCGCCTCGGGTGAGTGTTCGGCTACGTGAAGTGTCAGCACGGTGCGGCTAGTTGGAGGCGATCAGCTTCAGTTCCGGGTGGGCCGTGCCGCCCTCGATCGCGGTCGAGGAGATGTGGGAGACCACGCGGTCGTCGACCGGGTCGTTCGCCGGGTCGTCGTGGACCACCAGGTGCTCGTAGGTCGTCGCCCGCTGCGCGGGGGTGCGGCCCGCCTTGCGGATCAGGTCGATGATCTCCAGGCGGTTGCTGCGGTGCTTGGCGCCGGCCGAGGAGACCACGTTCTCCTCCAGCATGATCGACCCCAGGTCGTCCGCGCCGTAGTGCAGCGACAGCTGGCCGACCTCCTTGCCCGTGGTCAGCCACGAACCCTGGATGTGCTGGACGTTGTCCATGAACAGGCGGGCGATGGCGATCATGCGCAGGTACTCGAAGAGCGTCGCCTGCGTGCGGCCCTTCAGGTGGTTGTTCTCGGGCTGGTAGGTGTACGGGATGAAGGCCCGGAAGCCGCCCGTACGGTCCTGCACGTCCCGGATCATGCTCAGGTGCTCGATGCGCTCGGCGTTCGTCTCGCCCGTGCCCATCAGCATCGTGGACGTCGACTCCACGCCCAGGTTGTGCGCCGTCTCCATGATCTCCAGCCAGCGTTCGCCGCTCTCCTTGAGGGGCGCGATCGCCTTGCGGGGGCGGGCCGGGAGGAGTTCGGCTCCGGCGCCCGCGAAGGAGTCCAGGCCCGCCTGGTGGATGCGGGTGATGGCCTCTTCCACCGAGACCTCGGAGATCCTGGCCATGTGCTCGACCTCGGACGCGCCGAGCGAGTGGATCACCAGCTGGGGGAACGCGTCCTTGATCGCCTTGAAGTGCGACTCGTAGTACTCGACGCCGTAGTCCGGGTGGTGGCCGCCCTGGAACATGATCTGGGTGCCGCCCAGTTCGACCGTCTCCGCGCAGCGGCGCAGGATGTCGTCCAGGTCGCGGCTCCAGCCCTTCTTGGTGTCCTTCGGGGCCGCGTAGAAGGCGCAGAACTTGCACGCCGTGACGCACACGTTCGTGTAGTTGATGTTGCGCTCGATGATGTACGTCGCGATGTGCTCGATGCCCGCGTACCTGCGGCGGCGCACGGCGTCGGCAGCCGCGCCGAGCGCGTGCAGGGGGGCGTCGCGGTAGAGGACGAGCGCTTCCTCGGGCGTGATGCGTCCGCCCGCCGCGGCTCGGTCCAGCACGGCTGCGACATCCAAAGAAGCGGGAGCGGCCTTCTCGGTCACCGGGCGTCCCTTTCGTCAAGGGTTGATCAAGAACAGTGCGCGTAGCGCTCGGAACAGGGGTGGGGGCGGGAGACGGGCGGGCGGACGTCGTCAGCCTACGCCAGCGTCGTCGATCACCCGACTTCAGGCCGGACGGGGGCCCTGAGGGTCAAGGGGGCGCCCAGGGCGTGTGCGTCGCGGGTCGCGCAGACGTGTGCGGTCTCGCCCGGGAAGAGGATCAGCAGGCACAGGGGGCTCGTCACCCTTCGGTGGGTGTCCCCTGTGGTGAGCGCGTCGGCTTCTTCCGTGATGAGGAGGTGCCAGATGTGGGCCGTTTCGTCGCCGTCCGGGCCCCGGCCCGTGTACAGCAGGGTCTCGGACGCGCCGAGTACGCGGATCGGCTCGCCCGCCAGGGCCCCGGCGACCATGGCCGGGTCGCCCGGGTCCAGGCCCAGGACGCCGCCGCTCACGTGTTCCGGGCGGTCCCAGGTGCCGTCCTCGGCGCGCAGGGCGTAGTACAGCTCCTCGGCCATCACCCCGTCCTTCCTGCGGTGCACGAGGAGGACGAAGCCGAGGGGGCCGTCCGTCCACACGTCGGCCACCCCCTCGGCGGGCCGTTGCTGGAGGGCTGCGAGGGCTGCTTGGGCCAGGGGCTCGGTCATCTCAGGAGGTGTACGCGCCCGCCAGTACCCCGAGCAAGGTGCCGGTCAGGAGGAACGGGCCGAAGGGGATCGCCGACTTGCGGGTGGCCCGGCGGGTGAGGAGGAGGGCCAGGCCGTAGAGGGCGCCCGCTGTGAAGGTGGCGAAGGTGCCGAGCATGACGGTCGGCCAGCCGTACCAGCCGAGCGCAGCGCCCAGGGCCGGGGCCAGTTTCACGTCACCGAAGCCCATGCCGGAAGGGTTCAGGAGGTGGAGGGCCAGGTAGCCGGCGCCCAGGGCCAGGGCTCCGTAGAGGGCTGTGCGGTAGGTGCCGGTGTGGTCGGGGAGCCGGCTCGCCAGGGCCAGGAGGACCAGTACGGCCGGGGTGAGGGGGAGGGTCAGGGGGTCCGGCAGCCGGTGCACCCGTAGGTCCACCGCTGCCAGGAGGGTCGCCACGGGGGCCAGGGTCAGCCAGGCCGCCAGTTCCGGGCGGGGGCCCGTCGCCAGGGCCAGCAGGGCGCACACCATGGCCGTGATCAGCGGGAGGGCCGGCACTGTCGTACGGGGGCAGCCGGGGCACGGGGTCGCGCCCAGCCAGCCGGTCAGGGGGTGGCCCGCCGCCTCGCAGGTCTGGCGCCAGGGGGTGCCCTGGGGCGTGGTGAAGCGGTACGCGGCTCGGGGGAGGAAGGCGCCCGTCGCCGCGCCCCACAGGGCGGCCAGCGCCACCGGGAGCAGGTCAGTCATCGGGCGTCACCTCGGAGAGGCGGGCCCCGGGGTTGCCCTCCGCCGCGCTGGTGGAGGTGCGGGACAGGCCGTCCCCGGTGGGGGCGGACTCCACCTGGCGGGGAGCGGGGTCGCAGCCCTGGTGGTTGTCCTCGGCGCCCGTCGACGTGGCCGGCAGGCGGCTGGCGGTCGCCTGCCTCAGGGTGAGGATGTCCACGCGGCTTCCGCCGGGTCGATCCGTCCGGCGCAGCCGGCCCGGCGGCCGGTACGGGCCTGCGGCGGCCGGTTCGTCCGCTCCGAGCGGCTGCATGGCGCCCCCTCCCCCGCGGACTCCCCCGTGAAGCCGCTCCCCGGCAGCGTAGTGATCACGCCCCGAGCAGTTCCACCTTCACGTCCGCCGGGAAGCCCGTCGTGGGGCCGACCCGGCGGGCGAACTCCGCGACCGCCTTCAGCTGCGGGGGGCCGAAGCTGAAGTCGAGGGTGGTGAAGTACTGCTCCAGGGTCGCCTCGTCGAACGCCTCCCAGCGGGCGGCCTGCTCGGCGACCTTGCCGACCTCCTCAAGGGAGACGTTCCGGGAGGCGAGGAACGCCTCGTGCACCTTGCGGGTGATCTCCGGCTCGCGTTCGGCGTAATCACGTCGCGCGGCCCACACCGCGAAGACGAACGGCAGACCCGTCCACTCCTTCCACAGCGCGCCCAGGTCGTGCACCTGAAGGCCGTATCGCGGCGCGTCGAGCAGGTTGGCGCGCAGGGCCGCGTCGCCGATGAGGACGGCGGCGTCCGCCTCCTGCATCATCAGGCTCAGGTCGGGCGGGCAGGTGTAGTACTCCGGCCGCACGCCGTACCGCTCGGCCAGCAGGAGCTGGGCGAGGCGGACCGAGGTCCGCGAGGTCGAGCCGAGGGCGACCCGCGCACCGTCGAGCCGGTCCAGGGGCACCTGCGAGACGATCACACAGGACATCACCGGGCCGTCGCAGCCCACCGCGATGTCGGGGAAAGCGACCAGGTCACCGGCATTGCGGAGGAATTCCACAAGGGTGATCGGGCCGATGTCGAGAGCACCGCGCACCAGTTGCTCGCTGAGCTTCTCCGGGGTGTCCTTGGTCAGCTCGAAGTCGAGGAGCGTGCCGGTTCTCGCGAGCCCCCAGTAGAGGGGCAGGCAGTTGAGGAACTGGATGTGGCCGACGCGCGGCCGGGTGCGAGAATTGTCCACATCGCGAGACTAGACCCCTTCCGTCATACCGCCCGGACCGGGCCTTGGTGTGCGCCTGTGGCAGGGGGTTCAAACATTCGGGTGACGTGATCTTGACCTCTATTGCTTTCCGGTGGCCGCGTGCTAGGCTCGCCGCAAGTTGCAGTTTGGTTTCCCTTGCAGTACAGAGCCTGCGGAGCATGTGACCGCGGGCTCTCGTCGTTTTCAGATGAATGCAGTCGTGCAGCACCGTTCGCACTTGCAGGTTCTGGAGCAGGGCAACCCTTTTGAGCCCAAGGAGGGCTTATGGCTACCGGAACCGTTAAGTGGTTCAACGCCGAAAAGGGCTTTGGCTTCATCGCCCAGGAGGGCGGCGGCCCCGACGTCTTCGTTCACTACTCCGCGATCAACGCCACCGGCTTCCGCTCCCTCGAGGAGAACCAGCAGGTGAACTTCGACGTGACCCAGGGCCCGAAGGGTCCGCAGGCGGAGAACGTCACTCCCGTCTGATCACTGCCTGATCGCAGAACCTGAGTGCAGTACCCAAGGAGCCCCACGCCTTCCGGCGACGGGGCTCCTGCCTTTTCGCCGTGACACCCCGATGAATTCCGGGCGAATTCCGCGGCCGGGGCATTCCGGCCCGAGTTCTCACCCGAACAGCCCCGGGAAGTGACCGGCGCCCCCTAGGGTCGCTCCTCATGACCGACTCCCGCGTCTCCCCGCCCTCCCCCGACTTCCTCACCGCGACCCGGATGTTCTACGACGCCGTCGCCGAGGACTACGCCGCTCATTTCCGGGACGCCCACCTCTCCCAGCCCCTCGACCGGGCCCTGCTGCGTGTGTTCGCCGAGCTGGTGGGGGCGGGTGCGGCCGTGGCCGACCTCGGGTGCGGGCCCGGCCGGATCACCGGGTTCCTCGGTGCCCTCGGCCTCGACGTGTCCGGGCTCGACCTCTCCCCCGCCATGCTGGCCGTCGCCCGGCGCGAGAACCCCGGCCTGCGCTTCGAGCAGGGCTCCATGCTGGAGCTGGACCTGCCCGACGGGGAGCTGGCCGGGGTCGTGTCCTGGTACTCCAGCATCCACACCCCGGTGGAGCGGCTGCCCGCCCTGTTCGCCGAGTTCCGCCGCGTACTGGCGCCGGGCGGACACCTGCTGCTCGCCTTCCAGGCGGGCGGGGAACCCCGGCGCCACGAGCGGCCGTGGGGGCACCCCGTCAGCCTCGACTTCCTGCGCCGCGACCCGGAGCGGACGGCCGCGCTGCTGGCGGAGGCCGGCTTCGCGCCCGTCTCCCGCACCGTACGGGAGCCCGAGCCCGGGGAGCCCGTCGCGCAGGCGTTCCTCCTCGGCCGGGCGCGCTGAACTCAGGGCCCGGTGACCTGGCCCGACCCCTCGTACAGGCTCTCCACCGCGTCCGCGAAGTCCCGCAGGATGCGGGCGCGGCGGAGCTTCATGGACGGGGTGAGGTGGCCGCTGTACTCGGTGAAGTCGCCGGGCAGCACGGTGAAGCGGCGGATGGACTCGGGGCGGGAGACGAGCTGGTTGGCCTGCTCGATCGCGTTCCACAGGACGGCGTTCAGGTCCGGGTCGCCGAGGAGGAGATCCGCCGGCACCGGGTGCTTGCCGTTCATCTGGCGCCAGTGGGCCAGCCCGTCCGCGTCCAGGGTGATGAGGGCGCCGATGTAGGGGCGGCCGTCACCGACCAGGAGGCAGTGGGAGATCAGGGGGTGCTGGCGCAGCCAGTTCTCCAGCGGGGCCGGTGCCACCGACTTGCCGCCCGCCGTGATCAGCAGCTCCTTCTTGCGGCCGGTGATGGTGAGGTAGCCGTCGTCGTCCAGCTCGCCCAGGTCGCCGGTGGCCAGCCAGCCGTCGCGGGTCGCGGGGACGACACCGCCCGCCTGCTGGTCCCAGTAGCCGCGCAGCACATGGTCGCCGGAGATCAGGATCTCGCCGTCGGCAGCGATCCGCACCCGGGTGCCGGGCAGCGGCCAGCCCACGGTGCCGAGACGGGACTTGAGGGGCGGGGTGGCCGTGGACGCGCCGGTGGACTCGGTGAGGCCGTACCCCTCGAAGATCTCGATGCCGGCGCCCGCGTAGAAGGCGGCCAGGCGGCGGCCGAGGGGGGAGCCGCCGCAGATGGCGTAGCGGACCCTGCCGCCCATGGCGGCGCGCAGCTTGCGGTAGGCGAGCGGGTCGTAGAGGGAACGGCTCGCCTTGAGCGCCGCGCTGGGGCCGTTGCCGGTGCCCGTCTGACGGGCCTCCAGCGCCTCGCCGTAGCGTACGGCGGTGGCGGCCGCGCGGTCGAAGCCGGCGGTCTTGCCGCTCGTCTCGGCCTTCGCGCGGGCGGTGTTGTACACCTTCTCCAGCATGTACGGGATGGTCAGCAGACAGGTCGGCCGGAACGCGGCCAGGTCCGGCAGGAGCTGCTCGGGCCTGAGGCTGGGCGCGTGGCCGAGACGTACCCGGGCGCGGACGCACGCGATGGCGACCATGCGGCCGAAGACGTGCGACATCGGCAGGAACAGCAGCACCGACGCCTCGTCACCGGTCGTCGCCTTGAACACCGGGTACAGCAGCTCGATGGCGTTGTCGATCTCGGCGAAGAAGTTGCCGTGCGAGAGGGCGCAGCCCTTGGGGCGGCCGGTGGTGCCCGAGGTGTAGATCAGGGTGGCGAGCGTGTCGGGACCCAGCATGCCCCGGCGTACGGAGACCTCGCCGTCCGGTGTGCCCGCGCCCGCCTCGGCGAGCAGCTCCACGTGGCCCTCGTCGATGACCCAGACGTGCCGCAGCTCGGGCAGCCGGGCCAGTTCGGGCGCGATGGCGGCACCCTGGGCGGTGGTCTCGGTGATCAGGGCGACGGCGCCGGAGTCCTGGAGTATCCAGCGGGTCTGGTAGACCGAGGAGGTCGGGTAGACGGGCACGGTGACCAGGCCGGCCGCCCACGCGGCGAAGTCCAGCAGGGTCCACTCGTAGCGGGTGCGGGCCATGACGGCGATCCGCTCGCCGGGCATCAGCCCCTCCGAGACCAGCCCGCGCGCCACCGCCAGCACCTCGGCGGCGAACCGCTCGGCGGTCACGTCCTCCCACTCGCCGGAGGCGTTCTTCCGGCTGAGCACCACCGCGCCGGGCTCCGCCTCGGCGTTGTCGAAGGGCAGGTCGGCCAGTGAGCCATGGGTGACCCTGGGTGCGAGCGGCGGCACCGCCACCTCGCACACGACCCCGTCCAGACGCCGGATCTCGGGCTCCACCAGCACCGGGCGGCCGTCGTAGTCGAGGGCCGATACGTGCGGGACGGGTGAGCCGGAGGCATGGGGGTACGGGGCGGACACGGGCGGCTCCTGGGACGTGCAGCGGCGTACTGCTTGCTGCATGACATACGCGCCCCGCACACCGGGGCGTTCAGGCGGCCGCCGGCCGCACCGGTGGGCGCCGTTCAGGTCGGCGATTCGTACGCGGCACCCGTGGTGATCCCGTGCGGGCCCGGCCGGGGTCAGGAAGCCTGGCTGTGCGCCTCGGCCGCGTCCTCCTGGCTGCGGCTGGCGTCCAGGTCGGCCTTCATGCGGTCCACCCGGCCGGCGACCTGGAGGGAGGCCCGCTCGCGCTCCTTGCGCAGCACCACCCAGCTGATCGGCGCCGAGATCACCATGGCGAGCAGCACGACCCAGAAGAAGTTGGAGGCGCCGAAGCCGCGCGGGAAGATCCCGGAGTAGACGGCTGCCCAGGCGACCACGAGGCAGCCGGCGAGGACGCCGAGGCGCATCAGCGTGTAGCGGAGCATCTCAATCCACTCTTCCGTGTCGTTTCGGCCCCAAAGACGTGCACCGCCCAGTGAAGCACGCGCTCCCCCCGATCTTGGCAGGGGGTGGGCGGGCTCAGCGCAGGGTCAGCAGCATGGTGATGTCGTCGCGGTGGTCGCCCGGTGCCACCCGGATGGCACCCGGCACCCTGCCCACCTCGCGGTAGCCGCAGGAGGCGTAGAAGCGCTCCAGGCCGTGGCCGCCCCGGCAGCCGAGCCGTATCGCGTCGATGCCGTCGATCCCGCGCGCGGCGTCAGCGGCGGCCGCGAGCAGGTCGCGGCCGTACCCCCGGCCCTGGTGCTCGGGATGGACCATGACCGTGTACAGCCACAGCCAGTGGGTCATCAGCCGGTGGGTGTTGAAGGTGAGGAACGCGGTCGCGGCGACCCGGCCCCCCTCGTCGTGCCCGACCAGCAGCCGGCTGCTGCCCCGGGCGAGCCGGGCCAGCGAGGCGACCAGCTCGGGCCGTATCTCCTCGCGGGCGACCGGGGCGACGAAGCCGACCGCGCCGCCCGCGTCGGTGACCTCGGCCCACAGGTCGAGCAGTCCGTCCCGCAGGTCGGGAGTGACGGCAGGGTCCAGGGTGAAGGTAAGAGCCACCGGGCCAAGGTAGCCATTACCCTGGCCCTGGTTCAACGGGCCTCAGACGCGCATCGCCTGCGGGGTCTCCCGGCGCAGCGGGTCCGGACCCTCGTACTCGCGGATGATCTCGTAGCGCGTGTTCCGCTCCACCGGGCGGAAGCCCGCGTCGCGGATCAGGTCGAGCAGGTCCTCGCGGGTCAGCTTGTTCGGCGTGCCGTAGTTGTCCGCGTCGTGCGTGATCTTGTACTCGACGACCGAGCCGTCCATGTCGTCCGCGCCGTGCTGCAGGGCGAGCTGGGCGGTCTGCACGCCGTGCATCACCCAGAACACCTTCACGTGCGGCACGTTGTCGAACAGCAGCCGGGAGACGGCGAACGTCTTCAGCGCCTCGGCGCCGGTCGCCATCCGGGTGCGCGCCTGGAGGCGGTTGCGGACCTTGCCGTCCTGCATGTCCACGAAGTCGTGCTGGTAGCGCAGCGGGATGAAGACCTGGAACCCGCCGGTCTCGTCCTGGAGTTCACGCAGCCGCAGCACGTGGTCCACCCGGTGCCTGGGCTCCTCGATGTGCCCGTAGAGCATGGTGCACGGGGTCTTCAGACCCTTCTCGTGTGCCAGGCGGTGGATGCGGGACCAGTCCTCCCAGTGCGTGCGGTGGTCCACGATGTGCTGGCGGACCTCCCAGTCGAAGATCTCGGCGCCGCCGCCGGTCAGCGACTCCAGGCCCGCGTCGATCAGTTCGTCCAGGATCTCGCTCGCGCTCAGCCCGGAGATCGTCTCGAAGTGGTGGATCTCGGTGGCCGTGAACGCCTTCAGCGAGACGTGCGGCAGCGCGGCCTTCAGTTCCTTCAGCGAGCGCGGGTAGTAGCGCCACGGCAGGTTCGGGTGCAGGCCGTTGACGATGTGCAGCTCGGTCAGGTTCTCCGACTCCATCGCCCTGGCCAGCTTCACGGCCTCCTCGATGCGCATCGTGTACGCGTCCTTCTCGCCCGGCTTGCGCTGGAACGAGCAGTAGGCGCAGGACGCCGTGCACACGTTGGTCATGTTGAGGTGACGGTTGACGTTGAAGTGCGTCACGTCGCCGTTCTTGCGGGTGCGCACCTCGTGGGCGAGGCCGCCGAGCCACGCCAGGTCGTCCGACTCGTAGAGCGCGATGCCGTCCTCACGGGTCAGCCGCTCACCGGAGCGGACCTTGTCCTCCAGCTCGCGCTTGAGTCCGACGTCCATACCAACACCTTTCCACGACAACCTGACCAACCGTACTCCCCCGAACCCGTGTTCCCGCCCGGCTACACCTCTTCGGGCAGCTCCCCGACCCTGTTCTCCCACTTGGTGGAGAGCACGATGGTGGTGCGGGTGCGGGAGACTCCCTTGGTGCCGCTCAGCCGGCGGATCGTCTTCTCCAGACCGTCCACGTCGGAGGAGCGGACCTTGAGCATGAAGGAGTCGTCACCGGCGATGAACCAGCAGTCCTCGATCTCGGTGAGGTCCTTCAGCCTGCGGGCCACGTCCTCGTGGTCGGCGGCGTCGGACAGCGAGATGCCGATCAGCGCGGTGACCCCCAGGCCCAGCGAGGCGGCGTCCACGGTGGCGCGGTAACCGGTGATGACCCCGGCCGCCTCCAGCCGGTTGATGCGGTCGGTGACGCTGGGTCCCGACAGGCCGACGAGGCGCCCCAGCTCCGCGTACGAGGCCCGGCCGTTCTCTCTCAGGGCCTGGATGAGCTGCCTGTCCACCGCGTCCATGCGATCGAAGCCTTCCGGTGTGAGATCTGCCTGTGTGAGATGAGGGGTACCGCTACTTGTCCCGCGCGCCGCCGCCCAGCTCGCCCTTCCAGCGCCGGTACAGGCCGTGCTCCACGCCCGCCGCGTCCAGCACCCGGCCGGCGACGAAGTCCACCAGGTCCTGGATGTGGGTCGCGCCCGCGTAGAAGGCAGGTGAGGCGGGGACCACGCTCGCCCCGGCCTCGTCCAGCGCGACGAGCTGGCGCAGGGTCTGTCCGTTCAGCGGGGTCTCGCGCACCGCCACCACCAGCGGCCTGCGCTCCTTCAGCGTCACGCTCGCCGCCCGCTGGAGCAGGTCCTTGGAGAGCCCCAGGGCCACCCCCGCGACGCACGCGGTCGACGCCGGCACGATCAGCATGCCCCTGACCGGATACGACCCCGAGGACGGTCCCGCCGCGAGGTCGCCCGCGTTCCAGTACCGCACCCCGCCGAGGTCCGGCCGGTAGGTGTCCGGCTTGCCGTCGGCGCCGCGGGCCAGCCAGTCCCGCAGGTCCGCGCGCCAGTGGGCGTCCCGGAACGAGATCCCCGTCTCGTCCAGCAGCGTCAGCCGCGAGGCCCGGCTGACCACCAGGTCGACGTCCTCCCCGGCGTCCAGCAGCGCCCGCAGCACCGCCGCCGCGTACGGCGTCCCCGAAGCCCCCGAAACCCCCACGATCCAAGGCACGCGCTGCGTTTCTCCTGCGTTCACACCTTGAGAGTACCGGCGTGACGCACGGTGCTCAGGCCGGGTGGGGGCCGTACCCCTTCGTACCCGTGCAACAGCGAAGGTGCGGCACCCCGGCAGGTGCTGCGGGGGCGCCGGACCGGACCCCGTGGCGGCGGGGACTGCCACGAAACCGGTCCGGCCGGCGACCCGGGTTCAGGCCTTCATCGCTCGATCACTCGATCGAGTCAGAACGTCAGCCCCCGCACCAGCAGGTCCAGCAGCGCGCACACGAAAAGCGCGATCCCGATAAAGCCGTTGACACTGAAGAACGCCCGGTTCAGGCGGGACAGGTCGTGGGGGCGCACGATGCGGTGCTCGTAGACGAAGGCACCCGCGACGACGACCAGGCCCAGCCAGAAGAACGCGCCCGCGTGGGTGAGGACCGCGTACCAGACGAACAGGGCCATCGTGACGGTGTGGCACACCCGCGCGCCCCAGATCGCCGCCGGGACGCCGAAGCGGGCCGGGACCGACTTCACGCCGACCTCGCGGTCGGTCTCCACGTCCTGGCAGGCGTAGATCAGGTCGAAGCCGCCGATCCAGATGCCGACCGCGAAGCCGAGGATCACCGCGTCCCAGGACCAGGTGCCGGAGATCGCCAGCCAGCCGCCGACCGGGCCCATCGCCTGCGCGAGGCCCAGTATGGCCTGCGGGAAGTCGGTGAACCGCTTGCCGTACGGATAGACCACCATCGGGATCACCGCGATCGGCGCGAGCGCCAGGCACAGCGGGTTCAGCAGGGCGGCCGAGCCGAGGAAGACCACCAGCGCGACCAGCGCGCCGGTCCACGCGTGCCGTACCGACATCGCGCCGGTGACCAGCTCGCGGTGGGCGGTGCGCGGGTTGCGGGCGTCGATCTCGCGGTCGATGATCCGGTTGACCGCCATGGCGAAGGTGCGCAGGCCGACCATGCAGACGGTGACCAGCAGCAGCCGCGCCCAGTGGATGTTCCGGTCCCACTCGTACATGGCGGTGAGCGAGGCGATGTACGCGAAGGGCAGCGCGAAGACCGAGTGCTCGATCATCACCAGGCGCAGGAACGCTCTGGTGCGCCCCGGCTGGGGGATCGCGGCGGTGCTCACAGTCCGTACTCCTTCCAGCGCCGGTCCACCAGCGCGGCAGTGGCCGGGTCCGACAGGACCATCTCCGGCCAGCCCCCATCCCGCGTGTAGCCCTCCTCGGGCAGCTTCTTCGTCGCGTCGATGCCCGCCTTGCCGCCCCAGAACTGCTGGTAGGAGGCGTGGTCGAGATGGTCGACGGGGCCCTCGGCGACCACCAGGTCACGGGCGTAGTCGGTGTTGCCCAGCGCCCGCCAGGCGACCTCGTGCAGGTCGTGCACATCGCAGTCGGAGTCGACGACCACGATCAGCTTGGTCAGGGACATCATGTGCGCCCCCCAGATCGCGGACATCACCTTCTGCGCGTGCTTCGGGTACTTCTTGTCGATCGAGACGATCGCGCAGTTGTGGAAGCCGCCCGCCTCGGGGAGGTGGTAGTCCACGATGTCCGGGACGATGATCTTCAGCAGCGGCAGGAAGAAACGTTCCGTGGCGCGGCCGAGCGGGCCGTCCTCGGTCGGCGGCCGGCCGACCACGATGGACTGGAGCAGCGGCCGTTTCCGCATCGTCACGCAGTCGATGGTCAGCGCGGGGAACGGTTCCTGCGGGGTGTAGAACCCGGTGTGGTCGCCGAAGGGTCCCTCGGGCAGCATCTCGCCCGGCTCCAGCCAGCCCTCGATGACCACCTCGGCGTTGGCCGGGACCTGGAGCGGGACGGTCCTGCAGTCGACCATCTCGATCCGCCTGCCCGCGATGAACCCGGCGAACAGGTACTCGTCGATGTCGCCGGGCAGCGGCGCGGTGGAGGCGTAGGTGACGGCGGGCGGGCAGCCGAAGGCGATGGCGACCGGCAGCCGCTCACCCCGGCGGGCGGCGACCGCGTAGTGGTTGCGGCTGTCCTTGTGGATCTGCCAGTGCATGCCGATGGTGCGCCTGTCGTGCCGCTGGAGCCGGTAGAGACCGAGGTTGCGGACGCCGGTCCCGGGGTCCTTGGTGTGGGTCAGCCCGAGGTTGAAGAAGGAGCCGCCGTCCCCCGGCCAGGTGAACAGGGCCGGGAGCGCGTCCAGGTTCACGTCGTCACCGGTGAGGACGACCTCCTGGACGGGCGCGTGGTCGCCCTTGACCTTCTTCGGCGGTACGTGCGCCATCGCGCCGAGCTTGCCGAACGCCTCCCGGACGCCGACGAAGCCCTGCGGCAGCTCGGGCCGCAGCAGCCCGCCGATCCTGTCGGAGATCTCCGCGTACGACGTGAGCCCGAGCGCCTTGAGCAGGCGGCGGTCGGTGCCGAAGACGTTCATCGCCAGGGGCATCGCGGAGCCCTTGACGTTCTCGAAGAGCAGCGCCGGTCCGCCGGCCTTCTGTACCCGGTCGACGATCTCACCGACCTCCAGGTATGGGTCGACCTCTGCCTTGACGCGCCTGAGGTCTCCCTCGCGCTCCAGCGCCCGCAGCAGGGAGCGAAGATCGTCGTAAGCCATGTGTCCCAGTATCGGCCACCGGCTACGCTGGCCCGGTCACCGGGGCCGTCCACACCGTGGGGAGATCGCGCGACCATGCTCAGGTATCTGCCGTTCCTGCTGGTCCTGGCGCTGTGGATCTACGCGTTCGTGGACTGTCTGAACACCCCCGAGGACGAGGTCCGCCACCTGCCCAAGGTGGCCTGGGTGTTCATCGTGCTGCTCTTCGGCGAGGTGCTGGTCGGCCCGCTGGCCTGGCTGATCACCGGCAGGGTCCGCCACACCGCCGGCCCCGCCCCCACCTGGGTGGCCCCCGATGACAACCCGGACTTCCTGCGCTCCCTGAGGAAGGACGAGCCGGGGACGGAGTGAGGGCCCCATGACCGCTCGGGGCCGGTGCGGCGGTTCGGGAGGACATCGGACGCCGCGGCGCACGGTCACGCGTTCGGCCCGCCATCCGTTCCGCTGAAAAGCCCCGCGCGGGCATGTCCGGACCGCATGCGACGGCATTCCCTTGACGGGGGCCCCACCACACCGGGGTCCCCTTCTGCGATCGGAGACGCGTGCGAATCACTGACATCCAGCGCTGCGAGGTCCGGCCGGGCCGGCTCGTGGAGTGGACGCTGAGTCCGGCGACCGTCGCCACGGCGCACGGCCTGCCGGAGGACTCCCGCCCGCCCGCCTACATCCAGGAGTCGCACATCCGCACGGCCCGGCACGTCCGGGAGGACGGCCTGTTCGTGCCGACCTGGCTCGGCACCTCCTTCGACCTCGCCGGACCGGTCGACCTCGATGTGCTGGAGGAGTCCCTGCGTACCTGGACGGTCCGGCACGAGACGCTGCGCAGCGGCTTCCGCTGGACCGGCGAGGACGGGGAGGAGCTGCGCCGCTTCACCCTGGATGCCCGGGACGTCACCCTGCACCGGGAGCCGGGGGGTGAGTTCACGGACGCGGCCGCGCTGACCGCGCATCTGCAGTCCCGCTTCGACACGGTCGCGGACGCGCTGCGCTGGCCCAACCTGATCTACGCGGCCGTGGTCCGGGACGACTCGGCCACCGTCTTCCTCGCCTTCGACCACAGCAACGTGGACGCCTACTCGCTGCACGGCATCCCGGCCGACATCGAGGAGCTGTACACGGCGGGCGTCGAGGGGCGCGGGCCGGTGGTGCGCACCCCGGCCGCGAGCTACGTGGACTTCTGCGAGATCGAGCGGGCGGACGCCGACCGGCTGGACGGCGGGCACGAGACGGTGGCCCGCTGGCGGGAGTTCATCCGCCGCTGCGACGGCACGCTGCCCTCGTTCCCGGTGGAGCTGGGGGTGGAGCCGGGCGGCCGGCTGCCCCGGCAGCGGATGATCTGCGAGCCGCTGGTGGACGCGGAGACGGCGGCCGCGTTCGAGGCGTACTGCCGGCCGTACGGGGGCAGCCTGGTCGGGCTGCTGGCGGCGACCGCGCTGATCGTGCAGGAGCTGGGCGAGCAGTCGGTGTACCGGACGGTGGTGCCGTTCCACACCCGGGTGAAGTCCCAGTGGAGCGACTCGGTCGGCTGGTTCGTCGGCGGCGCCCCCATCGAGGTGCCGCTCGACCACGCCCCCGACCTGACCGCCCCCCTGCGCGCGGTGCGGGCGCAGCTCCAGGCCAACCGCACCCTGGCCCGGATGCCGCTGGCCCGGGTGCTGAGCCTGCTCGGCGCGGACTTCCGGCCCACCTCACCGGACCTGTACTCGATCGTCTCCTTCGTCGACACCCGCGGCATCCCCGGCGCCGCCCGCTGGGCGGAGCAGAACGCCCACGCCCTGCTCCGGGTCTCCTACGGCGACCAGGTCTGCGTCTGGGTCAACCGCGCCCACGACGGCCTCTGGCTGGCCAGCCGCCACCCGGACACGGACGTGGCCGCCAAGAACATGGGCCTGTACGTGGAACGCCTGCGGGACCTGATGTCGGCGCTGCCGGCCTGAAGCCGCTTGCCCCTGACGCGCGGGGTGGGGGCGCGGTTCGCGCTGGTCGGCGCGCCGGCGGGGTGGCTGGCGGCGGAGGGGGCCGGGGCCGAGGCCCCGATGGAGCTGGACGGCTACCGGGCTGGTCCTGCGGGGCGTGACGCTCTCGGGGTACCACGCCTCGCCGCGTCCGGGGGTGGAGGAGGAGTGGGCCGGGCGGTTCGGCGGCTGGCTGCGCTCCGGGGCGATCCGGTTCCCCGTCACCCCGGTCAGCGGGATCGGCCGGGCGCCGGAGGCGTGGGCGGGGCTGGTGGCCGGGCAGTACGCGGGCACGGTCGTGGTGGAGCTGCCGCGGGGCTGACGGGTGGGTGGGGCATGAGGATCGGGGACGCGGCGGCGGCCGTGGGGACGACCCCTCGGGCGCTGCGCTTCCACGAGCAGCGGGGGCTGCTCCCTCCGCCGCGCCGCACCGGCTCGGGGCAGCGGGAGTACGGGCCGGCGGAGCTGGCCCCGCTGGACGCGGAGATCGCCCGCCTGACGGGGCTGCGGGACGCGCTCAGTGCGGGGCTGGGCGAGAAGGAGCCCGACTAGCCCATCTGTTCGATCAGCCGTTCGAAGCGGGTGCGCCACTCCGCCTCCGAGGCGCCCTCGCCCTGGTACTCGTGGGTGAAGCGCAGGGTGCTGCCGTCCTCCCCGTCGCGCTCCAGGTGGAACCGCAGCCGGCCGCCGCCCTCGACGGTGTACTCCGCGACCCGGTCCACATCCCAGGCGGTGACCCGCCCGGCGCCCAGGCCGCGCAGCGCGACCATGCCGTCGAGGCGGGGTTCGAGCACGTCGACCGGGGTGCACCAGGCGGACAGGCCCCCGGCGGCGGCCACCGCGGGCCAGACCTCCCCCATGGACCTCGGCAGCCGCACCGTGAAGTGCCGGATGTGCGTGTTGCCGTGCGTCTGGCTCATGCCCTGCTCGACGGACCCGTGCATGCCCCCAGTCTCGCCGACCCGCCCGTCAGACGCCCGCGTACGAGTGCTTTCCGCTGACGAAGATGTTGACGCCGTAGTAGTTGAACAGCCAGCAGCCGAAGGCGATCAGCGCCAGGTAGGCGGCCTTGCGGCCCTTCCAGCCGGCCGTGGCGCGGGCGTGCAGGTAGCAGGCGTAGGCGACCCAGGTGATGAAGGACCAGGTCTCCTTGGGGTCCCAGTTCCAGTACCGGCCCCAGGCGTCACCCGCCCAGATCGCGCCCGCGATGATCGTGAACGTCCACAGCGGGAAGACGGCCGCGTTGACCCGGTAGGCGAACTTGTCCAGCGACGCCGAGGCGGGCAGCCGCTCCAGCACCGAGCGGGCGAAGGTGCCGGGCGTGCCGCCGCTCTCCAGCTTGTTCTCGTAGGAGTCCTTGAAGAGGTACAGGATCGTGGCGACCGCGCCCACGTAGAACACCGCGCCGCAGAAGATGGCGGTGGAGACGTGGATGTACAGCCAGTACGAGTGCAGCGCCGGGACGAGCTGGTCGCTGGCGGTGTAGAGCACGGTGACGGCGAGACCGAGGTCCAGCAGGACCGTGGTGATCAGGAACAGGCCGAGCCAGCGGACGTTCTTCCTGAGCACCAGCAGGCCCAGGTAGACGCCGACCGCGACGGTGGAGAAGGTCAGGTTGAACTCGTACATGTTGCCCCAGGGGGCGCGCCGCACGGAGGCCGCGCGGGCGACCACACCGGCCAGCTCCACCAGGAAGGCGAGCACGGTGAGGGAGACCGCGATCCGGCCGTACATGTCGCCCTGCGCGTCGCCGCCGTGGGCGCCGGGGCCGTCCGGCACGTCACGGGCGCCGGCGGCGGAGCGCACGACGACCTGAGGGCGCTCCAGCACGGTGGTGGAGCCCCCCCGCTTCACGGCGACGGCCGGTGCGTTCCTGGCGGGCCCGGCGTCGGCGGTGAGCGCGGCGGCCGTGCGGCCGACCTTGCTGCGGCTGCCGAAGAGCCATTCGGCGATGTAGGCGAAGAAGGCAAGCGTGTAGACGGCCATCGAGGAGTAGATGAGCGTGTTGCTGATGCTCGCCAGATGCTCGTTGGTCGCGGCGGCGAGGTCGGTTGCGGCGGCGAGAGTCACTTCTCAGCCCCTTCGGCAGGTACGGCGTGGGATGAGTCTGCGGAGGTGTCGGGGGCGCCGGGCGCCCGGTCGTAGAGGGTTCCGGCGAGGGCGCCCAGCTCCTCGGGGACCTTGGCGGACTCGCTGCGGCCGAGCCCGGCCATCTCGACCACCGTGACCCCGTCCGCGCCGCGCACGGCCCGGACCCAGACCCGGCGGCGCTGGATGAAGAGGGACGCGGCGAGGCCGAGGATCGCGGCGACGGCGCCGCCCAGCGCCCAGGTGCCGCCCGGCTCCTGCACGATCTGGAAGCCCGCCCACTCCTTGACGTCCTTGCCGAAGGTGACGGTACCGGCGCCGTCGGGAAGCTTCATGGTCTGCCCCGGCCTGAGGTTGACCCGCAACTGCTTGCCCCCGGCGTCCTTGAAGCCCTTCATGTGCTTCTTGTCGAGCTGGTACACGCTCTGCGGCATCGCGTCGACGCCGAGGTCGCCGTGGTACGGCTCCAGGTTGAGCACCGGGTTCAGCAGCGCCGGGAACTGGGAGAGGACGGAGGCGCCACCGCCGTAGGTCGGCAGGAAGAAGGCCCGGATGCCGAGCTGCTCCGCGACGCCCTTGGCGTCGTGGTAGCCGTCCATGACCTTGACGACGCCCTGGGAGGTGACGTTGCCGTCCAGCGGGAGCAGCGGCACGGCGTCCTGGTAGACCACCTCGCCCTTGCCGTCGCGGACGGTGATGACGGGCGCGTAGCCGTGGCTGACCAGGTAGACCTTGGCGTCGTCGATCTTCAGCGGCTGGTTGACCTCGACCAGCCGGGAGCGGGTCCTGCCGTACGCGCCCTCGCTGTAGTCGATCTTCGCCTCGAAGGTGCGCGGGGTGCCCCGGTTGGGGCCGGACAGCTCGTAGGTGCCCTTGAAGTCCTTGAGGTCGAAGCTGAACGGCACCAGGTCGTCGTTGCGGAACAGGCTGCCGGACTTGAAGTCGTCGTACATCGGCAGCGCGTTGGAGAAGCCGTCGCCCTCGACCACCAGCTTGGTGCCGTCGGACTTGAACAGCTGGCCGGAGGCGAAGGCGACCAGCAGCACGATCAGGGCGATGTGGAAGCCCAGGTTGCCCAGCTCGCGCAGGTACCCCTTCTCGGCGGCGACCGCGTCACCCGCGGTGTGGGCGCGGAAGCGGCGCTTCCTCAGCAGGGCCAGCGCGTCCGCGCGTACCTGCTCGGGGCCGGCGGTGGTGCGCCAGGTGGTGTACGCGGGCAGCCGGTCCAGCCGGCGCGGGGCGCCCGGCGGGCGGCCGCGGAGCTGGCCGGTGAACTGCCAGGTGCGCGGGACGATGCAGCCGATGAGGGAGACGAACAGCAGGATGTAGATCGCGGAGAACCACACCGAGCTGTAGACGTGGAACAGCCCGAGCTTGTCGTAGACGGGCGCGAGGGTGGTGTGGGCCGCGTGGAACGCCTCGACCTTGCCCGCGTCGGCGGCGGTCTGCGGGATCAGCGAACCGGGGATCGCGCCGAGGGAGAGCAGCAGGAGCAGCAGCAGCGCGACCCGCATGGAGGTCAGCTGCCGCCAGAACCAGCGGGCCCAGCCGATGACGCCGAGGCCCGGCAGGGCCGCCGTGTCCTCCTGGGGCGCGGTGGACAGCTGTGAGCCGGCCGCGCCCAGGCCCTCCTGGTCCTGGCGGCTCTGCTCGGTTCCGGTGTCGCTCATCGTTCAGATCCCCACAGAGAAGCCGTCGGACCAGGTCTGCATCTGCTGCACCAGGTGGTCCCAGGCGCCGGTCAGCAGCAGCACGCCGGTCACGATCATCATCGTGCCGCCGGCCCGCATCACCCAGACATAGTGGCGTTTGACCCAGCCGAAGGCGCCGAGGGCCTTGCGGAAGGCGATCGCGGTGAGCACGAACGGCACGCCGAGCCCGAAGCAGTACGCGACGGTCAGTATCGCGCCCCGGCCGGCGCTCGCCTGCTGGGAGGAGAGGGCGACGACGGAGGCGAGGGTGGGGCCGATGCAGGGCGTCCAGCCGATCCCGAAGAGGGCGCCGAGCACGGGGGCGCCGACCAGTCCGGTGGCGGGGCGCTTGTGGAAGCGGAACTCGCGCTGGGTCAGCCAGGGCATCAGGCCCATGAAGAAGACACCGAGCACGATCATCAGGACGCCGAGGACGTCGGTGAGCACGTCCTTGTAGCCCTGCAGCGTCTGCCCGAAGTAACCGAACAGGGCGCCGCCGGAGACGAAGACCACGGTGAAGCCGAGGACGAACAGCGTGGCGCCGGTGGCCATCCGGCCGCGTCGGGCGTCGCCCAGGTCGGTGCCGGTGACGCCGGTCACGTAGGAGAGGTAGCCGGGGACCAGCGGGAGGACGCAGGGCGAGAAGAAGGAGACCAGCCCGCCGAGCACCGCGACGGGCAGGGCGAGCAGCAGGGCGCCGTCGAGCACGGTTTCGTTCCGGCTCGTCACGGCGGCGAGCGTCAGCAGGGCGCTCACGTCACTTCTCCGCGAGGACCGGCTTGAGCAGCTTCAGCAGGGCCGTGTCGTCGAGCGCCTGGAGCGCCCGCGCGGCGACCTTGCCGTCCCGGTCGAGGATCAGCGTGGACGGGATCAGCTGCGGGTTGAGCGTGCCCTTGGGGAAGCGGAGCATCAGCTTGCCGGTCGGGTCGTACAGGCTCGGGTACGCGATGCCGTGGGCCTTCTCGAAGGCGAGGGCCGGGGTGGTGCTGGTGTCGCGGGTGTTGATCCCGACGAACTGCACGCCCTGGTCCTGGTACGCCTTGGAGACCTTGGCGAAGTACTTGGCCTCCTCCCGGCACGGCCCGCACCAGGAGCCCCAGACGTTGAGGACGACGACCTTGCCCTTGTAGTCGGCGACGTCGGCGGTCCCGCCGTCGATCGTCTTCCCGGACAGGTCGGGGGCCTTGGCGCGGTCGCCCCTGGCGGCGGTGTCCATGCCGTTGTCGCCGGTGACGAAGTTGGTGTCGCCGCCACCGCCGGAGGTCCCGCCGCTGCCGCACGCGGACAGGGTCAGGGCCGCGGCGGCGGCCACGGCACCGAGCAGGGCGGCGCGGCTACGGGTACTCATGTGAAAAGTTTCGCATGGCGGTTCCGGCGGTTTCGCCCGCCCCCCTGTCGAGCCGAAATGTGCCTTTCAGGGGGCATTTACACCGGACATCACAGACATGTCGTCACGCGGCGTCCGGACTGGCGCTCTTGCCGGGTGTGCCGCTGCCGGCGCCCTGCGTGTCCGCCAGGAACGCCTTCCAGCCCCCGGCCGGCTGCTGGCCGACCTCCAGGGTGCGCAGCTTCGCCAGCACCTCCGGCCGCTGCACGTCCAGCCAGTCGGTGAACTGCCGGAAGGAGACCAGCCGCACATCCGCGCCCTTCTCCTTCTCGCGCGCGATGTGCTTGAACGCCTCCTCGACGGAGTCCATGTAGATGCCGCCGTTCCACTGCTCGAAGTGGTTGCCGACGAAGAACGGCGCCCGGTTGGACTCGTACGCGCGCTGGAAGCCGCTGATGTACGCCTGCGCCGACTGCTTGCGCCAGTTCGGGTAGTTGTAGGCGGGGGCCTTGGTCGAGTTGACCGACTGGTTGGCGAGCATGTTGTAGTCCATGGACAGCACCTCGAAGGAGTGCCCGGGGAAGGGCACCTGCTGGAGCGGCAGGTCCCAGATGCCCTGGCGCTTGACCGGCCACGTCTGCCGGCCGCCGGGCGAGGAGGCGTCGTAGCGCCAGCCCAGCTCGCGGGCGGTGGGCAGCAGGTTGTCCTGGCCCAGCAGACAGGGGGTGCGGCCGCCGACCAGTTCCTTGTCGTAGTCGAAGGGCAGCGCGGGCAGGTCGCTCCAGCCGGTGTTGGTGCGCCACTCCTTGACGAACTTCTTGGCCTGGTCGATCTCGCTGCGCCACTGGGCGGCCGTCCAGTTGCCCACCGTGCCGGAGCCGCCGCAGAAGTGCCCGTTGAAGTGGGTGCCGATCTCGTGGCCCTCCAGCCAGGCCCGGCGGACGTTGGTCAGGGTGGCCTTGACGTGCTCGTCGGTGAGGTAGCCGATGTCGGAGGCGCCGCGCGGGTTGTTGGGCGGGTAGTAGAGGCGCTTCTTCGACTCGGGCAGCAGATACAGCCCGGAGAGGAAGAAGGTCATGCTCGCGCCGTGCTCCTTGGCCAGGTCCAGGAAGCGCGGGAAGAGGCCGTTGCCGACCTCGCCGGCGCCGTCCCAGGAGAAGACCACGAACTGCGGCGGGGTCTGACCCGGCTCCAGCGGCTCGGGGCGGGCGGGCTGGTGGGGCTGCTTGCCGGTGAAGGCGGTGGAACCGTCGCCGATGGGGCGGGCCTTGGCGGGGCCGCTGCCGCCGGGCGAGGGCTTGCCGGAACCGCTGGGGTGCTTGCCGCCGTCCACGGAGGCGGAGGTGCCGCAGCCGACGACTCCGGCCGCCGCCACCCCCGCGCCGACGCCGAGTATTCCCCGCCGGGTGATGGTCTGCATGAAACTCCCCGATTCGTCACGCCTACTGATGTCATTCAGTCAGATGATGTGACGAACGGGAAAGTTCTGTGATCTACCTCACTCTCCGGAGGAGTCACGGGAAAGTCACACAAAGCACACCGAACATGCGGCTTCCGTTCGGACACCCCAGGTGTCTCAGGCCCCGAACGCCTTCCCCTGTACCTCCGCGCCCTTCTGCGGCCTGGCACCGGCCCGCAGATGGGCCGGCACCAGGTCGATCGCCGGCTCGCTGTAGCCGACAGAGACGATTCTGTCGCCGAGGTAGGTGAAGGACGTCAGCGAGGCCAGCGTGCACTGCCGCTTGCGCGGATCGTGCCAGAGCCGGCGCCGCTCGACATAGCTCCGCACGGTCCAGATCGGCAGCTGATGACTCACCAGCACCGCCTCGTGCCCGCGCGCCGCGTCCTTGGCCGCGTCCAGCGCGCCCATCATCCGCACCACCTGGTCGATGTACGGCTCACCCCAGGACGGCCTGAACGGGTTCACCAGGTGCTTCCAGTTGTCCGGGTTGCGCAGCGCGCCGTCCCCGACCCCGAAGGTCCTGCCCTGGAAGACGTTGTCGGCCTCGATGAGCCGCGCGTCGGTGGCGAGGTCCAGCCCGTGCGCCTCGGCGATCGGCGTGGCCGTCTCCTGCGCCCGCTCCAGCGGGGAGGCGACGGCGTACGTGATGTCGCGCGGGGCCAGGTGCTCGGCGACCCGCTCCGCCATCTTCCGGCCCAGGTCGGAGAGGTGGTAGCCGGGCAGCCGCCCGTACAGCAGGCCGCCGGGGTTGTGCACCTCGCCGTGGCGCATCAGGTGGACGACGGTGACGTCCTTCTCACCGGTGTGGTTCTCGGGGGTGGTCACGCGGTCGCCTCCGCGGCGGCTCGGGCCGCCGCCGGGAGGGCGTCGGCGATCTTCTGGATGGCCCGCTCGTCGTGGGCCGTGGACACGAACCAGGACTCGAAGGACGACGGCGGGAGGTACACGCCGTGTCCCAGCAGCGAGTGGAAGAACGCGGTGAAGCGGAACGACTCCTGCCGCCTGGCGTCCTCGTAGGTGCGCACCTGGCGGTCGGTGAAGAACACCGAGAACATGTTGGAGGCGTGCTGCAGCCGGTGCGCCACGCCCTCCTTGGTGAGCGCCTCGGTGACCAGCGACTGGACCCGCGCGGACACCGCGTCGACCTTCGCGTACGCCGCGTCGTCCAGCAGCCGCAGCTGCGCGAGGCCGGCGGCGGTGGCGACCGGGTTACCGGAGAGGGTGCCCGCCTGGTACACGGGGCCGGCCGGGGCGAGATGCGCCATGACGTCGGCACGCCCGCCGAACGCGGCCGCGGGGAAGCCGCCGCCCATCACTTTGCCGAAGGTCATCAGGTCGGGCCCGACGCCGTCGACGCCGTACCAGCCGGCGCGGGAGGTGCGGAAGCCGGTCATCACCTCGTCGGAGATGTACAGCGCGCCGTTCTTGGCGCACGCGTCCTTCAGGCCCTGGTTGAAGCCGGGCTCCGGCGGGACGACGCCCATGTTGCCGGGCGCCGCCTCGGTGATCACGCAGGCGATCTCACCGGGGTGCCGGTGGAACGCCTCCTGCACCGCCTCCAGGTCGTTGTACGGCAGCACGATGGTGTCGCCGGCCTGTGCGCCGGTGACCCCGGGGGTGTCGGGCAGCGCGAAGGTGGCGAGGCCCGAGCCGGCGGCGGCCAGCAGGGAGTCGACGTGCCCGTGGTAGCAGCCGGCGAACTTGATCACCTTGGCGCGGCGGGTGAAGCCGCGGGCCAGCCGGATCGCCGACATGGTGGCCTCGGTGCCGCTGCTGACGAGCCGCACCTGCTCCACGGGCCCGACCCGGGCGACGATCTCCTCGGCGAGCGCGACCTCGCCCTCACCGGGCGTACCGAAGGACGTGCCGCGCGCGACCGCCTCCTGGACGGCGGCGATGACCTCGGGGTGCGAGTGCCCGAGGATCATCGGGCCCCAGGAGCACACCAGGTCGACGTACTCGCGCCCGTCGGCGTCGGTCAGGTACGGCCCGCTGCCCGAGACCATGAACCGGGGCGTGCCGCCGACCGCGCGGAAGGCGCGCACCGGGGAGTTCACGCCGCCCGGCGTGACCTCGCAGGCGCGGTCGAAGAGCGCCTGCGAGGCGGGCGCGTCGTAGGGGTAGGGCGTTTCGCTCATGACGTGCGGCTTCTCCGACTTCTCGGACTCCGGTTGGCTGGTGACTCCCTCAGGGTAGGCGGAGCCGCCCGGCGGCGGAGCCGTGGCCCGTCCGGGCAGGGGCTCATCGCCCTGGTGGGCGCCCTCGTGGGCCCGATCCGGCCGACCTTCCCGGCCGCTCTCCGCCGATCTGCGAGACTGGCACCTGATACACACACGTCATACGGCACGTACTGATCAGAGACCGGGAAGAACCCGCGGACTTCGGTTTCGCCGCACGTTTCGGCGAGCGGCCGTGGGGGAGGTCACTGACACGATGATCGGGTTGCGCGGCGGGGGCCACGCGTCCTAGAAAAGCACTCGGGTGGAGATATGCATCGCGGTGGCGGACTGGGCGAGGGGGCTGATGACCTGGGTCCTCGGCGAGCCCGGCGGGGAAGACACCGGCGCGAGGCGGAGGAAGCGGCCGAGACACGTCAGGCCGACGCGCGTCAGGCACAGGGTCTGCCGGGCGAGCCCGAGCGGGCCGAGCGGGCCGAGCGGCGGCTGGACCGGGAGCTGGACTTCCCGGACCCGGTCGCGGGCCTGGCGGCGGGCCTCTCGGCCGGACTCTCGTCCGACCCTTCGTCCGACGGCAAGACCGCCCGCCTCGGGGCGGGGAGCAGAAATGGTGGTCGGGTGGGGGTGACGTACAAATACTTCGGTGCGCCGGACGGCGCGACCGCGGCCCGTGTCCCCATCTCCATGCGTCCCGAGGAACTCGGCGGCGACGAGCTGGGGATGAACGGCATGTTCACCAAGATCAAGCCGGAGACGATGGCCGCGATGGTGCTGACCGGCATCGAGGGCGTACCCCTGCACAAGGTGCCGCCGCTCGAACTGGTCGTCCTGCATCCCGACTACGCGGTCGTCAAGCTCCCCATGACCGTGGTGGACCCCCTCCGCGACATCGGCGAGGAAGCGGTCGGCGCGGCCGCCTTCATCTGGTCCACGGTCCCCGACCGCGGCGGCCCCCGCGACGCCTTCAACGTCTACCGACTCCTGCACGAGTGGCAGGACTTCAGCCACCGGTTGCACGAGGCGGGGCACCAGCCGTACTGCCTGGTGTGGCCCTGAGCCGCGCCGGAAGGTCACCGCTCCGCGCGCGGAGCGCGGAGCGGGTGTGAGCTGAGGCTCCGCGTCAGCGCGCTCCCTCCGCCCCCACGAAGTCCACCACCGCCAGTGCGAACAACAGCGCCAGCGCGAGACCCAGTACGACCCAGCCGGTGGGATGCGGCCACAGCACGAACGCGATCACCGCCCCGGCCACCAGCAGCCAGCCGAGCGGGACACGGTGGCGGTGGACGAAGGGGCCCACCGGGCCGGTGCGCAGGCCCCGGCGGTCGGTCTGGGTGCGGGCCGCGGTGAGGCCCGCGTGCCAGACCTCGCGGACCGCGCGGGCGCGGCGGCCGGGCCCGGAGAGCCAGGCGGCCAGGGCGAGGACGACACCGAGCGCGATCACCGCCCGTACCGCCGTGCGCAGGAAGCGGGTCAGGGTGTCGTACACCGCGCCGGCGGCGGGCTGGGACACGCCGGCGGGCAGCGCGTCGAGGTAGAACGCGCGGAAGACGGTCAGGCCGAGGCCCAGGAGCAGGGCGGTGACGGCGAAGCCGAGCGCGGCCGCGACCAGCGCGCGGCGGCGGCGCACGGCGAGCAGCACCCCGCCCGCCAGCAGCAGGGCGGCGATGACCGGCAGCCAGATGCCCGCCAGCCGCAGCAGCCGGAAGTACGTCCGGAGGTCGGCGACCTTCTCGGTGCGCAGGACCGTGAAGTCGGTGTGCACGTCCGGGATCTTCGCCGCGGGCTTCAGACCGGCGTCCACCAGCCGGGTCCTGACCTCCGCGACGACGGGCGCCAGGTCGACGGTGACCGCGTCGCCCTCGATCCGCACCGCTCCCCCGCCGCTCCCGGTCAGCGCCTTGTCCACCGTGGTGTGGAGCCGCCGGTTGGCGTCGGTCCAGAACCGGGCGAAGGTCTCGGAGGCGACGACCTCGCGTGCCTTGTCCCGGACGAAGCCGGACACCGCGTCGTCGAGCGAGCCCCCGAGGGCAGCGAAGGCCTTCTCCAGCAGGGGCCGGTCGGCGGGAGCGGCTTCCTTCAGCAGGCCGGCCAGGTCGAGATAGCGCATCAGGGCGCCGGTGATCCGGTCGGCGGCGGCGTCCTGGACGGCCCGGTCGCGGGCGAGGGGCGCGACGGTGGCGACGTAGCGGTCGGTGTCGTCCGCCAGGTCGGCCGTCCAGGTGGCTACCAGGGCGAGCGGGGCGAGCAGACACCCGAGGACGATCAGCACGAGGGCGCACGCCGAGCGGGTGCGGTGCCGTACGGGCGCCGGGCGGCCCTCCAGCGCGTCGATCCGCTCCCGCAGCCGGGTCAGCTCGTCGCCACCCGGGCCCTGCTCCGCCATACCGGTCCACCTCCGCCCGAGCCTCATGTCCTGCGAGCAGCAGACCGCGCGTCCGGTCCCCGCGCGAGCGACGGTGGGCCGTTCAGGTGTGCGCGCCCCACGGGTGCCGTACCCGGCGTGCGGACCCGGCCGACCTGGCCTTCACTGGTGCGCAGCGGAGCCGGATTCAGGAGGCCGACATGGCTGGGTGCGGGACACGGCGGGCGGCGGGTACGGCCCTGGTGGTGGCGCTGGGCGTCGCGGTGACCGGCTGCTCGGACGGCAGCAGCCCCTCCGGCCAGGCCAGCAAGGCCGCCTCGGCCGCCGCCTCCCTCGCCTCGCGCGCCTCCGGCACGGTGGCCTCGGCCACGGCGGAGGCCAGGCGGAAGCTGGACCGGGTCAGGAACGGGGTGGACGCCGGGAAGGACGTCTCGGTGGGAAAGGTCACCACCGGCAAGGACGGCGTACCCACCACCGAGGTGTCCGCGAAGAACACCGCCGGCGACCGGAAGTCCTTCACCGTGCAGGTCAACTTCCGCGACGCCAAGGGCGATCTGCAGGATGTGGTGATCGTGAACGTGAACGACGTGGCGGCCGGCGCCACCGGCCGGGCGACCGCCCGCAGCCACCGCGAGCTGACCGGCGACATACGGGCGGACGTGGGGACGGCACTACGGCACTGAGCCGTCGGCCATGATGGAGGGGGCCGCACGCGCGGCCCCGCTCGCCGCTCCGGACGCCAGAGCCGTCGCCCGGAACGACACGCCGTCGCTGTCCACGCCCAGGGAGCACCGCACGGCAATCACGCCCGCGCCGGGCCGTCCCTACGTATCGTGGGTTTTCAACCACCCCCAGACACAAGCCAGTTCATCGGGGAGACATGCATCAGACACGATCCGAGACCGAACCGGCGGGGACCGCGCCGACGCCGGTCGTCGATGTGCGGGACCTCAGACCCACGCTGACCCTGCTCTTCGTCAGCCTCGCCATCGCCGCCGTCGGGGTCTACGAACTGTGCGGCTTCGGACTGCACAACCTCGACCAGCGCCCGCACCTGTTCAGCGACGGGCTGACCACCGGCGGGGTGATCGTCGCCGCCGTGGCGGCCGGAGCGGCGGCAGGCAACCTGGCCTGGACCCTCTCGGCGGCCCGCAGAGGACCCGAGGACACGCCTAGCTAGCCGGTCCGGCCCCAGTCCGCGTCCCCCGCCACACCCCCGCCCACCGTGAACCCGATGACCGCGCCCCCGCCCTCCCTGCGGTAGGCGAAAGGTGCGCCGCCGTGGGACATGGCGATCTCCCGGACGATGGAGAGACCGAGCCCGGAACCGGGCCGGGAGCGGGCGTCGGCGGCCCGGTAGAAGCGGTCGAAGATACGCAGCAGATCACCCTCGGCGACACCGGGCCCCCGGTCCAGCACCTCCACCCGGACCGTCCCCGCCGCCGCCCCGGCCACCCGCACCTCGATGGGCTCCGTCCCCTCCCGGTCGAACTTGGCAGCGTTCTCCACCAGGTTCGACAGCGCCCGCTGGAGCAGGCCGGGCCGCCCCTCGGCGTACGTGTCCCCGCTCACCGCCAGCACGATCCGCCGGCCGGTACGGCGCCCGGCCAGCCCCACCACGTCCTCCGCGAGGTCCGCGAGGTCCACCCGCTGCGGCGGCTCGGAGTCGGACTGCCCGGCGGCCAGGTCCACCAGCTCGTTGACCAGGTCGGTCAGCTCCCGCGCCTCCAGCGTGAGATCGGCCACCAGGTCCTCCCGCGTCCCCGGCGGGAGTTCGTCGATCCGGCGCAGCAGCGAGATGTTCGTCCGCAGCGAGGTCAGCGGGGTGCGCAGCTCATGGCCCGCGTCCTGCACCAGACGCCGCTGGTCCTCCTCGGACTGGGCGAGCCGGCCCAGCATCCGGTCGAAGGCACGGCCGAGCCGCCCCACCTCGTCCGGTCCGGTCACCGGCACCTGGATGCCCAGCCGGCGGGTGCGGGCCACGCCCTCGGCGGCGGAGGTCAGCAGCACCAGGCGCCGGGTGATGCGGCGGGCCAGCCACCAGCCGAACAGCCCGGCACCGACCACCACGGCCGCCATCAGGATCAGCGTGCGCCGCTGGAGGGCGCGCAGCAGATCCTCGGTGTCGCTGAACTCCTGCGCCACCTGCACCGCGCCCCGGCCCCCGCCCAGCGAGACCGTGGCGACCCGGAACAGGTCCGCCCCGACCCGTACGTCCCTGTGCTCGGCCAGCCTCCCCGCGCTCCGCGCCCCGGCCACCTCGCGGTCGCGGGCGGTGACCGGCAGCCCGGGGCTCCCGTGGTCCACGACCTCCCCGCGCGCCCCGAGCACCTGCACATCGGTACGGGCGGGCCGCACCAGGTCATGGCCGGGCCGGGCGGAGGAGAAGTCGTCCGGGGTCATCCGATGCTGCCGCACCTCGGCCCGCACATCCCCCACCACCTGCGTGAACACCGACTGCTGGTCCACCCGGACCAGGCGCGCGGCCGAACCGTACGACAGGATGCCGACCAGGATGGTGACGGCGGCGGTGACGGTCGCGAAGGACACCGCGAACGTGGTGCGCAGCGAGCGCAGCCCGGTACGGGACCCGCCCGGCACCCGCCGGGTGCGGCCCACTACTCCTCCCGCAGCACGTACCCCACACCGCGCACGGTGTGGATGAGCTGCGGGGCGCCGGGGGCGTCCAGCTTGCGGCGCAGATAGCCGACGTAGACGGCGAGGTTCTTGGAGCCGGGGCCGAAGTCGTAGCCCCAGATGCGGTCGTAGATGGTGGCGTGGTCCAGCACGATGCCCGCGTTGCGCACCAGCAGCTCCAGCAGCTCGAACTCGGTGCGGGTCAGTTCCAGTTCACGGCTGCCACGCCAGGCGCGGCGGGCCTGGAGATCCATGCGGATGCCCGCGCCCCCGATCTGCCCGTCGGAGAGCCGGCCCTCGCGGGCCGGGCCGGGCTCGCTCACGGGGGCCGGGGTGGTGCGGCGCAGCAGGGCGCGCAGCCGGGCGAAGACCTCCTCGACGTCGAAGGGCTTCACCACGTAGTCGTCGGCGCCCGCGTCCAGGCCGGCGATGCGGTCGGCGGTCTCCACCAGCGCGGTGAGCATCAGGATCGGGGTGCGGTCGCCCTCGGCACGCAGCACCCGGCAGACCTGGAGGCCGTCGATGCCGGGCATCATCACGTCCAGCAGCAGCACGTCCGGCGGGGTGCGGTGGGCCTGCGCCAGCGCCTCGACGCCGTCGGCGACCGCCGTCACCGCGTAACCCTCCAGGGACAGGGCCCGCTCCAGGGCATGGCGGATGGCGCGGTCGTCCTCGGCGAGGAGCACGGTGGGGGGCGTGGCGGGGGGCGTGGCGGGGGGCACGGTGTGGGGCGTGGTCTGGGGCACGCCCCCAGTCTGCCAAGGGCGGCGGCGCTCCGGCCGGGGCCGGGGAGCCCGGGGGCGCCCTTTTTACCGGCCTCTCACCGGCGCTCACGCCCAGCCCTCGGCGTCCCGGCCCGCCCGCAGCCGCGCGATCCGCTCCCCGGTGAACTCCACAGTCCGCCGCATGTGCCCGATGATCACGGCGAGTTCGGTGTCGTCCAGCTCGCCGAAGATCCGCGACCAGTCGCCGGACAGCTCCGCCCAGGCGTGCCGGAACTCCGCGATCCTCTCCGGCACCGGGACGACCAGCACCCGCCGCCGGTCGCCCTCGTCCCGGCGCCGTACGACGTACCCGGCGCGCGCCAGCCGGTCCACCAGCCGGGTCGCCGAGCCCGTGGTGAGCCCGGTCAGCGCCGCGACATGGCCGGTGGTGACCGGCTCGGGCTCCAGGGTGAGCAGGTTCAGGCACTGGAGGTCGGTGGGGTGCAGCCCGATGCGGTCGGCGACGGCCTGGTTGAACAGGGCGTGGGAGGCGATGTAGCGGCGGGACACCGCGTCCAGCTCCGCCAGCAGCCCTGGCCGCGCGCTGTCGTTCCCAGCCATGGTCGTCCTCCTCGCGAACGCGGGTCAGAACGAGTACTCGTCGCCGGTGGGCAGGACCAGTACCCGCAGCCGGTCGTTGCTGCGGTCGGGGTCGGCGGCCCCGCCGTTCCACGCGGTCTCCACCTCCAGGGTCACCTCCGGGGCGGGCACCCGCAGCCGGACGGCCAGCCGGAGCTGCTCGCCCGCCTGGCCCGCGACCAGCGGCCCGGTCCCGCAGACCACCGTCCGCTCCCCGGTCCGCGCGCACCCCCGGGGCACGGTCACCGCTCCGACGGCCGCCACCGACCAGCGCACCCGCACGCTCGCCTCAGGCAGAGCGGCCGGGCCGTGGTCGCGCGGGGTGAGCCGGACCTTCATCCGGTCGCCGTCGATCACCGCGTACCCGTGGAAGGCCAGGTCGGCACGGGGTGCGGGGGCAGCCGGGGCCGGGCTCCCGGTCCACAGGACCGCGCCCGCGCAGCCGGCCAGCAGCAGCCATGCCCTCGTCCGTGCGCCCACGCCGACCACTCCCGTTTCCGTCACCGGTTCCGCCCTCGTGATGTATGCCACGCGGGCGGCAGCGCAGGCGCCCTCCAACAGGTGAACGCGGGGCGCGTGCCAGGCTTCCGCCCATGCTGATCCTGCGTTCCGCCGCCCTGTTCGTCGTCGCCGCCCTCTTCGAGATCGGCGGGGCGTGGCTGGTCTGGCAGGGCGTGCGCGAGCACCGGGGCTGGCTGTGGACGACCGGCGGGGTACTGGCGCTGGGCGCGTACGGCTTCGTCGCCACCTTCCAGCCGGACGCCCACTTCGGGCGCGTCCTCGCGGCGTACGGCGGCGTCTTCGTGGCCGGGTCGATCCTGTGGGGCGTGGTCGCGGACGGCTACCGCCCCGACCGCTTCGACCTCACCGGCGCCCTGGTCTGCCTGGCCGGCATGGCGGTGATCATGTGGGCGCCGAGGAACGGCGGCTGAGCCTGACCTAGGCTGGACGCGAGTCCGCGATCTCTCTCCCTGGAGCAGCCCATGGCCAGCGCCCCCTCCGCCGCGTCCCGTATCGCCGTCGTCACGGGCGCGAGCAGCGGTATCGGCGCGGCCACCGCGCGGCGGCTCGCGGCGGCCGGGTACCGGGTGGTGCTCACCGCGCGCCGCGCGGACCGTGTCGAGGCGCTGGCGAAGGAGCTGACCGAGGCGGGCCACTCGGCCACCGCGTACCCGCTGGACGTGACGGACCGGGCGGCGGTGGACGAGTTCGCCGGCGCCTTCCGCACCATCGGCGTCCTGGTCAACAACGCGGGCGGCGCGCTCGGCGCGGACCCGGTGGCCACCGCCGACCCGGAGCAGTGGCGCACGATGTACGAGACGAACGTCCTAGGCACCCTCAACCTCACCCAGGCCCTGCTGCCCAAGCTGGAGGCGAGCGGCGACGGCACGGTGGTCGTCGTCTCCTCCACCGCCGCGCTCTCCACCTACGAGGGCGGCGCGGGCTATGTCGCCGCCAAGCACGCCGAGCACGTCCTCGCCGAGACCCTCCGCCTGGAGATCGTCGGCAAGCCGGTCCGGGTCGTGGAGATCGCCCCCGGCATGGTCAGGACCGAGGAATTCGCCCTGACCCGCTTCGCCGGCGACACGGAGAAGGCGGCGAAGGTCTACGAGGGCGTCGCCGCCCCCCTCACCGCCGAGGACGTGGCGGAGTCCATCACCTGGGCGGTGACCCGCCCCGCCCACGTCAACATCGACCTCCTGGTCCTCCGCCCCCGAGCCCAGGCCAGCAACACCAAGATCCACCGGGAGCTGTGAGGGGCTCGCCGAAGAGGGCCGGTCCGGTAACCCACGCGGGGGAACCTCGTCGTTCGCCCGCCCAGCAGGCGAACTGGCGCCCTAGCCTCGCGTCGAACGATCGATGTGACGCGAGAAGCAGAGGCTCCCCCGTGGCTTTCCCCGAGCCTGACCGCCGGCGGTTCATGGACCTCACGGTCCCCGAGTACGCCTATATGTTCGGCTTCTTGCAGACGGACGGGCACCTCGCGGAGGGCACTGGGCAGAAGGGTGCCCTGACCGTCGAACTCGCCCTGCGCGATGCCGCGATCCTCCGCGCCTTCCAGGAACTGACCCCGTACCGGAGCAGCATCACCGAACGCACGCGCTCCACCAACTTCGTCGCGTCGCATACCTCGGCCACGTGGGCCCTGTACGCCCTTGACGCCCGGACGAAGCTGAACGCGCTCGGCCTGCCGTACGGCCGGAAGTCGAGGACGATCGCACCGCCGCCTGTCGAGTTCTCCCGGCGGGACTACGTGCGGGGACTGATCGACGGTGACGGCTCGATCGGTCTCACCGGAAAGGGCCACCCCTTCCTCGGGCTGACGACGGCCATACGGCCATCGCCACCTATGTGTGCGACTACGGCGCCGAGGCGACGGGGGTGGAACGAAACGTCCGGCGCAATGCGCGGGACGGCATGTACAACGTCCTCTGGACGAACGAGGCAGCCGGGCGGCTGGCCGCCGGCCTCTACTACCCGGACTGCCTGGCGCTCGAGCGCAAACGGGCAGCCGCCCGGTCCATCGCCTCGTGGGTGCGGCCGGAGGGCATGCGAGCCGCCTTCACCCCGCGCCGTTGGAGCCCCGACGAGGACGGCGTACTGCTGGACATCAACTCACCCACGGCCGCCGCGGAGGCGTTGGGCAGGACGGTGCCGAGCTGCAACATCCGGCTCTGGCGCCTCCGCACCGGCCAAGTGCCCCGGCCGGTATGACGTCAGCCCTTCACGCAGACGAACTGCTTCAGCTTGGCGACGACCTCGACGAGGTCCGCCTGCTGTGCGATCACCTGGTCGATGTCCTTGTAGGCGGCCGGAATCTCGTCCAGGACGCCCGCGTCCTTGCGGCACTCGACGCCCCGCGTCTGGGCCTCCAGATCCCGGACCGTGAACCGGCGCTTCGCGGCCGACCGGCTCATCCGCCGACCGGCGCCGTGCGAGGCCGAGTTGAAGGACTTCTCGTTCCCGAGCCCCTTCACGACGTACGAGCTGGTGCCCATCGAGCCCGGAATGATCCCGAACTCACCGGAGCCGGCCCGGATCGCGCCCTTACGGGTCACGAGCAGGTCCATGCCGTCGTACCGCTCCTCGGCCACATAGTTGTGGTGGCAGGAGATCTCCGGCTCGAAGGTCGGCTTCGCCTTCTTGAACTCCTTGCAGATGACGTCCTTCAGGAGGGCCATCATGAGGGTGCGGTTGTACTTCGCGTACTCCTGCGCCCAGTAGAGGTCGTTCCGGTAGGCGGCCATCTGCGGGGTGTCGGAGACGAACACCGCGAGGTCCCGGTCGACCAGCCCCTGGTTGTGCGGAAGCTTCTGGGCGACGCCGATGTGGTGCTCGGCGAGCTCCTTTCCGATGTTGCGGGAGCCCGAGTGCAGCATGAGCCAGACCGCGCCGCCGGTGTCGGTGCAGCATTCGATCAGGTGATTTCCGCCGCCAAGTGTTCCCATCTGCAAAGCCGCCCGCTCCCGGCGGAACCGTACCGGCTGCGCGACCGAGTCGAAGCGGGACCAGAAGGCGTCCCAGCCGGCGGTGGGGAGGGCGTGGAAGCGGGAGGGGTCGAGGGCGCCGGTGTGCATGCCGCGGCCGACCGGGATGGCCTGCTCGATGCGGGAGCGGAGGTGGGAGAGGTCACCGGGGAGGTCGTTCGCGGTCAGGGACGTCCTCACCGCGGACATCCCGCAGCCGATGTCGACCCCCACCGCCGCCGGACACACCGCGTCGCGCATCGCGATGACGGAGCCGACCGTGGCGCCCTTGCCGTAGTGCACGTCCGGCATCACGGCGAGGCCCTCGATCCAGGGCAGGGTGGCCACGTTCTGGAGCTGGCGCAGCGCGCCGTCCTCGACGGTGGCCGGGTCGGTCCACATCCGCACCGGGACGCGGGCGCCCGGTATCTCCACGTAGGACATCTCGATTCCCCCCAAAGGCGATACGACAACTGACATGCCGGACAAGGGTCATTGCTCACGGAAGCCACCCGGACCGGCAGAACGCAAAAGCGGCGCCAGGGCCGGTGAAATGGGACAGGGGACCGGCGGCCACGGCGGTGCGTGCGATAGACATTGTGTCCAGCAGGCGCCCCGCCGCGGCAAGCGATTAACCAGCGGGGACACTGAAGCATCGACCGGGCACCGCCGTCGGGTCGTACACGTCCTTAAGGAGCCCGACCGTGCAGCGGAAGGCGTACATCACCGGCACCGCCGCCCTCCTCGCGGCCCTGCTGGCAGGCTGCAGCTCGGGCTCCGGCGGCGACACCCCCACCGATGACGCCAACCCCGGCGACGCGGCCTCCGCACCGCCCGCCGCCCAGCCCGGCCGGTACCGCACCCTGCCCGAGCCCTGCGGCGCCGTCGGCCACGACACCCTCGGCAACCTACTCCCCGGCATCCAGCAGCTCACCGACCCCGACCAGCGCGACAAGGCGTACCGGGGCGTGCCCGCGCTGACCTACGACACCGACCGCAAGGTGGGCTGCCGTTGGAAGGTCGAGTCCACCCTCGCCACCGACCGCCTCTCGGTCGACTTCGAGCGCGTGGTGTCGTACGACAACGCGGTCAGCGACGACGCGCAGGCCGAGAAACTGTTCCAGGGCATGGCCGAGGCCGCCGACCTCCCCGCGCCCTCGCTCCCCGCGCCCTCGCTCTCCGCGCCCGCCTCCGCCGGCACGAGTCCGAGCGGCAGCCCCTCCCCCAGCGCCTCCGGCAGCCCCGCCCCGTCCGCCTCGGGTGGCGCCTCCGCCGGCCCCGCGGCGGGCGGCTCCGGCAGCGCGGCGCCCACCGATCTCCAGCCCCGCGTGCTGACCGGCCTCGGTGACGAGGCGTACCTGGACGACCAGATCGGCACCTCCGGTTCGACCGCCGGACCCCGGACGGTGACTGTGGTGTTCCGCACGTCCAACGTCGTCGTCACCATCGACTACGAGGAGCAGCCGATGGCGGTCGGCGCGGTCCCGGACAGCAAGGAATTGCAGGACAGGGCCCGCGATCTGGCCTCTCAACTGGCCGACACGCTGGACGGCTGACGCCCCCTCGCCCGCCCACGGCCCGCTCCCCGGAGGCACCCGGCCGGCGACCGCGTGCCGTGCGTACCGCGTACGGTGGCCCCGCAGGAACCCGCACGAACACCGAGCGTCACGAGTGAAGGAACCATGCAGCGAGCAGCCCAGCGAGACGACCGTGCCCAGCGTGGACCGCGTGCCACGCGTCTGAGCCGTGCCCTGGTGTGCGCGGCAGCCGTCCCCGCGGTACTGATCACCGCGGCCTGTTCCTCGGACTCCGGCGAGGCCCCGGGCAAGGCGGGCACCTCCGCCGCGCCGTCCACCGGGAGCGGCTCCGGGCAGCCTTCGGCGAGCGCCTCCCCGACCGTGCGGGCGGCCGCGTTCCGCGAACTGCCCAAGCCGTGCGGGGTGCTGCCCAAGAAGACGCTGGGCGCCCTGGTGCCGGAGGCGGACACGGACGGCAAGAAGGGTTCCAGCGACGACACCGCGAACCGTTCCTCCTGCTCCTGGACCAGCCTGGACAACAACGGTGTCAAGGGCTCGCAGTTCCGCTGGCTGAACGTCTCCCTGCTGCGCTTCGACTCCGACACCTCCCGGGGCAGCGGCGACGAGCAGGCGCACGCGTACTACACGCGCCAGGTCGCCGACGCGAAGGGCGCCGCGGGCGCGAAGAACACCAGGACGGAGGCGCTCGGCGGCACGGGGGACGAGGCGAGTGCGGTGCGCTACGACCTGAAGAAGAAGGAAGGCGCCTTCAAGCAGCAGACGGTGGTCGCGCGCGTCGAGAACGTCGTGATCACCCTCGACTACAACGGCGCCGGTCTCGCGGGCGAGAAGACCCCGGACGCGGACGACCTCGGCGCGGACGCGAAGAGGGCGGCCAAGGAGGCGGTGACGGCTGTGGCCAACGCCAACGGCCGTAAGACGGAGGGTACTTCGCCCTCCTCCCCGGCCACCGCTCCTTCCAAGGGCGCGTCCGGGTCCCCCGCTCCCAAGGGCTCGGCGTCCGGTTCCGTCCCCAAGAAGGGCTGACCGACACCACGTTCGGCGCACACCTGTGCCACTCTGTTGCGCGCAACAACACGCAAGGGAGGGGAGCACGAGTGTCCGCGCCAATGCAGCTGACTCGGATGCACCGCGTTCTGATCGGTGTGGTCGTCGCCGGCGCGCTGGTCATCGCCGGTATCGGCTTCGCCGGTTCGTACGCGGCCGTCCGTGAGCTGGCCATCCAGAAGGGCTTCGGGAACTTCTCGTACGTGTTCCCGGTCGGCATCGACGCGGGCATCTGCGTACTGCTCGCGCTCGACCTGCTGCTGACCTGGATGCGCATCCCTTTCCCGATGCTGCGGCAGACGGCGTGGCTGCTCACGGCCGCGACGATCGCCTTCAACGGCGCCGCCGCCTGGCCGGACCCGCTGGGCACGGGCATGCACGCGGTGATCCCGATCCTGTTCGTCGTCTCCGTCGAGGCGGCCCGGCACGCGGTCGGCCGGATCGCGGACATCACCGCCGACAAGCACATGGAGGGCGTCCGCCTCACCCGCTGGGTGCTCTCCCCGCTGCCCACGTTCCTGCTGTGGCGGCGGATGAAGCTGTGGGAGCTGCGGTCCTACGAGCAGACCATCAAGCTGGAGCAGGAACGTCTCGTCTACCAGGCCCGGCTGCGCTCCCGCTACGGCCGCGCCTGGCGCCGCAAGGCCCCGGTGGAGTCCCTGATGCCGCTGCGCCTGGCCCGTTACGGCGTCCCGCTCGCCGAGACCGCCCCGGCGGGCCTCGCGGCGGCCGGCATCGAACCGGTCCTGGTGCGGCCGGTGCCCGAACTCCCCCAGCCGGCCCCCGCCGCGCTCCAGGCCGCGCCCGCCCCGGCCGAGGCCCCGGCGCAGGCGCAGGCACCGGCCGAGGCCCCGGCGCAGGCCCAGGCCCAGGCGCAGGCACCGGCCGAGGCCCCGGCGCAGGCTCCGGCCGCCGCTCCGGTGCGGCCGGCCCACGCCCAGCAGCCGCCTGCGCCCCCGCAGGCCGAGGACGAGAACAGCCCCTGGTTCCAGACGCCGCCGCGCGACGTCGACTACCACGGCGGCTACGACCCGGCCTTCGACCCCGGCCCCGACCCCCAGTACTTCCCCGAGGAGCAGTACGGGGACTGGTACGAGGAGCAGCCCCCGGAGCGGTTCCAGCAGCCCTCCCCGGAGGAGACCGGCAGCTTCCCGATCCCCGTCGTCCCGGGCCGCACCCGCGAGCTGGGCGAGGGCGGCGGGCCCGCGGAGCCGGACGAGGAGGATCTCTACTCGGTCTTCCGGCAATCGATAGACGGCAGTTACCCGACCGCGCACATGCTGACCGACAACATCCGAGCCACCTACGGCATCACCCTCGACGGCGGTGACGCGAAGGCGCTGACAGAGCGCTTCAAGCAGCGCCACACGGCGGAGATGGAAGAGGACCACATCGCCTGACCCCGTGTACGCGCAGGAGGGGGCGCCCGGTACGGCACCGGGCGCCCCCTCCTCCGTAGGCGCGGCCTACTCCCCGAGCAGGGCCCGCACCCGGTCCTGACCGACCGCCAGCAGCAGCGTGGGCAGGCGCGGGCCGGTGTCGCGGCCGACGAGCAGGTGGTACAGCAGGGCGAAGAAGGTCCGCTGGGCCGTCTTGATCTCCGGCGGCAGCTCCTTGGGCGTGGCGTCGGCGGGGAAGCCGGCGCGTACCTTCGGGACGCCGTAGACGAGGTGGGTCAGGCCGTCGAGCGACCAGTTGTCCGCGAGCCCGTCGGCCAGCAGGCGCAGCGACTGGCGGGCCTCGTCGTCCAGCGACTTCAGCAGCCCGGCGTCCGGCTCGTCGCGGACGACGGTGCGCTGGTCGGCGGGGACGTAGGTGTTGATCCACGCCTCGGCCTTGTCGTACCGGGGGCGCGCGTCGGCGAGGCCGGTGATCGGGTCGGCCGGGTCCAGCTCGGACAGGATGCGGAGCGCCTGGTCCTGGTGCCCGGCGGTGATGTCCGCGACCGAGGCCAGCGTGCGGTACGGCAGCGGGTGCGCGGTCCTCGGCAGCGCACCGGCGGCGGTGCCGATGGCACGGGTGTACGCGGCGACGTCACCGGGGAGCGCGGAGCCGTCCTCCACCTTGCCGGCGAGCTTGTCCCACTCGTCGTAGAGGCGCTGGATCTCCTGGTCGAAGGCGATCTTGAAGGACTGGTTGGGGCGGCGGCGGGCGTACAGCCAGCGCAGCAGCTGCGGCTCCATGATCTTCAGCGCGTCGGCCGGGGTGGGCACACCGCCGCGCGAGGACGACATCTTGGCCATGCCGGAGATACCGACGAAGGCGTACATCGGGCCGATGGGCCGCTCGCCGTCGAAGATCCCGACGATCTGGCCGCCGACCTGGAAGGAGGAGCCCGGCGAGGAGTGGTCGACGCCGGAGGGCTCGAAGATCACGCCCTCGTAGGCCCAGCGCATCGGCCAGTCGACCTTCCAGACCAGCTTGCCCTGGTTGAACTCGCTGAGCTTCACGGTCTCCGCGAAGCCGCAGGCGGTGCAGGTGTAGGCAAGCTCGGTGGTGTCGTCGTCGTAGGAGGTGACGACGGTGAGGTCCTTGCCGCATTCGCCGCAGTACGGCTTGTACGGGAAGTACCCGGCGGAGCCGGAGCTGCCGTCGTCCTCGGCGGCGGCGCCGGAACCCTCCTCGGCCTCCAGCTCGGCCTCGTCGACCGCCTTCTGCTGCGGCTTCTTGCCCGGCGCCTTCTTGGTGCGGTACTGGGCGAGGATCGCGTCGATGTCCCCGCGGTGCTTCATCGCGTGCAGGATCTGCTCGCGGTACACGCCCGAGGTGTACCGCGCGGTCTGGCTGATCCCGTCGAACTCCACGCCCAGTTCGGCGAGCGCCTCGGTCATGGCGGCCTTGAAGTGCTCGGACCAGTTCGGGTATGCGGAGCCCGCCGGCGCGGGAACCGAGGTCAGCGGCTTGCCGATGTGCTCGGCCCAGGACTCGTCGACGCCCGCGATGCCGGCCGGGACCTTGCGGTAGCGGTCGTAGTCGTCCCAGGAGATCAGGTGCCTGACCTGGTGCCCGCGCCGCCGGATCTCGTCGGCGACCAGGTGCGGGGTCATGACCTCGCGCAGGTTGCCCAGGTGGATCGGACCGGACGGCGAGAGCCCCGAGGCGACGACGACCGGTTTGCCCGGAGCCCGGCGCTCCGACTCCTGGATGACGTCATCCGCGAAACGGGAGACCCAGTCGGTGGTCTCGGGGCTCTGAGCCACGATCGGCACGTCCTTCGGTTCGAGGGGTGGTCCGGCGGTTGCTCTCCGCCGACCTCCTCTCATAATCCCAGACGGCCCCGCACGCGAAAAAACGGCTTTACCCCCCGTGGGATACTGGCCGGGACCATCCATTCCCACGAGGAGAACGGCACCCTTACCTATGGCCTCGGTCACGTCCCTCCGCGACTCCGTCCAGCGGCATCTCGCCTCCGCGCTCTCGGCCGCCCTGCCGGAGGCCGCCGGTGCGGACCCGCTGCTGCGACGAAGCGACCGGGCCGACTACCAGGCCAACGGCATCCTCGCGCTCGCCAAGAGGGCCAAGGCCAACCCGCGCGAGCTGGCGACCCAGGTGGTCGCGGGAATCGTCACCGGCGAGGTGATCGCGGACGTCGAGGTCTCCGGCCCCGGCTTCCTCAACATCACCGTCGCGGACCAGGCGATCACCGAGAACCTGGCCGCCCGGTACGCGGACGACACCGGCCGCCTTGGCGTGCCGTTCGCCGAGCGTCCCGGCACCACGGTGATCGACTACGCGCAGCCGAACGTGGCCAAGGAGATGCACGTCGGCCATCTGCGCTCGGCGGTCATCGGCGACGCGATGGTGCGGCTGCTGGAGTTCACCGGCGAGAACGTGGTCCGGCGGCACCACATCGGCGACTGGGGCACCCAGTTCGGCATGCTCATCCAGTATCTGGACGAGCACCCGCACGAGCTGGACCACAAGGCGTCCGAGGTGTCCGGGGAGGAGGCGATGTCCAACCTGGACCGCCTCTACAAGACCGCGCGCAGGCTGTTCGACTCCGACGAGGAGTTCAAGACCCGCGCCCGGCGCCGGGTGGTCGACCTCCAGGCCGGCGACGAGAAGACCCTCGCCAGCTGGCAGAAGTTCGTCGACGAGTCGAAGATCTACTTCTTCTCCGTCTTCGACAAGCTGGACCTGGAGGTCCGCGACCCCGACATCGTCGGCGAGTCCGGGTACAACGACATGCTCGCGGAGACCTGCCGCCTGCTGGAGGAGTCCGGCGTCGCGGTGCGCTCCGAGGGCGCGCTGTGCGTGTTCTTCGACGACATCAAGGGCCCGGAGGGCAACCCGGTCCCGCTGATCGTCCAGAAGTCCGACGGCGGCTACGGCTACGCGGCCACCGACCTCTCCGCGATCCGCGACCGCGTCTTCGACCTCGACGCGTCCACCCTGCTGTACGTCGTGGACGCCCGGCAGGCCCTGCACTTCCGGATGGTCTTCGAGACCGCGCGCCGCGCGAAGTGGCTGAACGACGAGGTGACCGCGGTCCAGCTGGCCTTCGGCACGATCCTCGGCAAGGACGGCAAGCCGTTCAAGACGCGGGCCGGCGAGACGGTCAAGCTGGAGGGCCTGCTGGACGAGGCCGTCGAGCGGGCCACCGCCGTGGTCCGGGAGAAGGCCGAGAAGGTGGGCCTGACCGAGGACGAGATCGTCGAGAACGGCCGGTACGTCGGCGTGGGCGCCGTGAAGTACGCGGACCTCTCCACCTCCGCCGTGCGGGACTACAAGTTCGACCTGGACCAGATGGTCTCGCTGAGCGGCGACACCTCGGTGTACCTCCAGTACGCGTACGCCCGTATCCGCTCCATCCTCCGCAAGGCCGGCGAGGCCCGTCCGGTGGCTCACCCGGAGCTGGCGCTGGCCCCGGCCGAGCGGGCGCTGGGCCTGCACCTGGACCAGTTCGCGGAGACGGTCCTGGAGGTCGCCGCGGCCCGCGAGCCGCACAAGATGGCCGCCTACCTCTACCAGCTGGCCTCGCTGCTGACGTCGTTCTACGACCAGTGCCCGGTCCTGAAGGCGGACACCCCGGCCCAGGTCGAGAACCGCCTGTTCCTGGTCGACCTCACGGCCCGGACCCTGCACCGGGGCATGGAGCTGCTGGGCATCCGGACGCCCGAGAAGCTCTGACCCGCACCACTGAGAACGGCCCGGTCCACGCCCCGCGGACCGGGCCTTTTCGCGTCCCCGCCTTCCTCGAAAAGGCAGAGGGAGCCATGGTGTACGCCCGTCATCGGCGGGGCTATCGTCGGACCGGAGGACCAGAACGACGGGAGGCAGCCGGACGATGGCCCAGGACGAAGCCGTGATCGGCCGCACGGGGGAACTGCTCATCGGCACGCGCGGCTCCGCCGGTCCCGGCGAGATCCTGGTGCGGGTCAGAGGCGGCTCCGAGACCTTCCTCGCCTGGTCGCCGGAACCGCTGCCGCGCGGGGCGACCGTACTCGTGATCGAGTCACGGGGGTTTCGTGAGGTCGATGTCATCGCGTGGGGCGATCCATTGGACACGCTGGGCGGGCTGTCCGCCGGCGTCGACTGAGGAGACGAGCAGTATGTTCGGTTACCGCGTTCCCGCTCCCGACGAGGCGATGCTGATCTCGGGTGGCAGGCGGGGACTGGGGGGCGCGCCGTTCCGGGTGGTGACGGGGCACGGGAAGTTCGTGCTCCCCGTCTTCCGCAAGGTCCGCTTCCTCACGCTGTCGATGTGCGAGGCCGAGGTCACCGAGACCTGTGTGACCAAGCAGGGCATCGCACTGCACGTCCGCGCCGTGATCGCGTTCAAGGTCGGCAACGACCCGGAGAGCATCATCAACGCCGGTCAGCGCTTCCTCTCCGACCAGGAGCAGATGTCGGTGCTGACCGGGCGGATCTTCGCGGGCCATCTGCGCGCGATCATCGGCTCCATGACGGTCGAGGAGATCGTCACCGAGCGGCAGAAGCTCGCGGCCGAGGTGCTGGACACCTCGAAGATGGAGATGGCGAAGATCGGCCTGACCGTGGACTCGCTCCAGATCCAGTCCATCGACGACGGCAGCACCGGGTACATCGACGCGATGTCCGCTCCGCACAAGGCGGCCATCCGCCGGCAGGCCCAGATCGCCCAGGCCCAGGCCAACCAGGCCGCCGCCGAGGCGGAGCAGGTCGCGGCCCGCAAGCAGGCGGAGTACGCCCGGCAGACCGCGGTGGTCCAGGCGGAGTACTCGGCGCAGGTGGACCGCGCCCAGGCCGAGGCCGCCCAGGCGGGGCCGCTGGCGCAGGCGCACGCCCAGCAGGAGGTGCTCGCCGCGCAGACCGAACTGGCGCTGCGCCAGGCGAACCTGCGTCAGCAGCAGCTGGTGGCGGAGATCGTGAAGCCCGCCGAGGCCGAGGCGGAGCGGGTCCGCGTCCTGGCCATCGCGGACGCCGAGCGCATGAAGATCCAGGCCGAGGCCGCCGCCTCCCACGACCGCGTCGCCCTCGACCGCATGCTCATCGACCAGCTCCCCCAGATCGTGAAGGAAGCCGCAGGCGGCCTGGCGGGAGCCAACGTCAACGTCCTGAACGGCGCGGACGGCCTCGGCGAGATAGCAGCCGGCCTGGTCGCCCAGGGCCTGACGATCCTCGACTCGGTCCGCAACAACTTGAGCGGCCAGAACGGTCACCAGTCGTCCGGCACCGAGCAGCCGGGCAACCGCCTGGAGATCCAGGGCCCGCGCACCCCGGAGGGTGACGGGACGAAGTAGCCGGCCTCGCTAGCGCAGCCGCTGGGCCGCCTCGGTGGCCCAGTAGGTGAGGATGTTCCGCGCACCGGCCCGCTTGATCCCGGTCAGGGACTCCAGGATCGCCCGGTCACGGTCGATCCAGCCCTTCCCGGCGGCGGCCTCGATCATCGCGTACTCACCGGACACCTGGTACGCCGCCACCGGCACGTCCACCGCGTCGGCGACCCGTGCCAGGACGTCCAGGTAGGGCCCGGCCGGCTTGACCATGACCATGTCCGCGCCCTCGGCGAGGTCCAGCTCCAGCTCGCGCAGCGACTCGCGGAGGTTCGCCGGGTCCTGCTGGTAGGTCTTGCGGTCGCCCTGGAGGGAGGAGCCCACGGCCTCCCGGAAGGGCCCGAAGAAGGCGGAGGCGTACTTCGCGGTGTACGCGAGGACCGCCACGTCCTCCCGGCCGATCTGGTCCAGCGCGTCCCGGACGACCCCGATCTGGCCGTCCATCATGCCGCTCGGGCCCACCACATGGGCGCCCGCGTCGGCCTGGACCTGCGCCATCTCGGCGTACCGCTCCAGCGTGGCGTCGTTGTCGACGCGGCCCTCGGCGTCCAGCACCCCGCAGTGCCCGTGGTCGGTGAACTCGTCCAGGCACAGGTCGGCCATGACCAGCAGGCCGTCGCCGACCTCGGCGCGCACCTCGCGCAGGGCGACCTGGAGGATGCCGTCCGGGTCGGTGCCCGGCGTACCGAGCCCGTCCTTCTTCGACTCCTCCGGCACCCCGAAGAGCATGATCCCGGAGACGCCCGCCTCGGCGGCCTCCAGCGCGGCCTTCCGCAGGCTGTCCCGGGTGTGCTGCACGACACCGGGCATCGCCGCGACCGGCACCGGCTCGCTCACGCCCTCCCGGACGAACGCCGGAAGGATGAAGTCGGCCGGATGCAGCCGTGTCTCAGCGACCATCCGCCGCATGACGGGTGACGTCCGCAGCCGCCGGGGCCGCGCGCCGGGAAAGGAACCGTACTTCGACATATCCCCAACGCTACGCCCGCCGGACCTCCGCCTTTGCCAACACGGTGTCGGACGCCAGGCACCGGGAGACGCGGGCGGGGTGCCCCCGAAAAGGGACACCCCGCTCATGCCGTCACGGACCTCAGGTCGTCGTACGACGTCTGCGCGCCCCCGGCCGCCGCTCGCTCGGCCGGGTCACCGGGTCGCCCGCCTCCACCGCGGCGGCACGCCGCTTCATGCCGAAGGCGGCCAAGGCCTCCGCCAGCTTGTGGACGGAGGGCTCCGGAGCCATCACGTCGACCCGCAGCCCGTGCTCCTCGGCCGTCTTGGCGGTCGCGGGACCGATACAGGCGATCACCGTCACGTTGTGCGGCTTGCCCGCGATGCCGACCAGGTTGCGGACCGTGGAGGACGAGGTGAAGAGCACCGCGTCGAAGCCACCGCCCTTGATCGCCTCACGGGTCTCCTGCGGCGGCGGCGACGCGCGGACCGTGCGGTACGCGGTGACGTCGTCCACCTCCCAGCCCAGCTCGATCAGCCCGGCCACCAGGGTCTCGGTGGCGATGTCGGCGCGCGGCAGGAAGACCCGGTCGATCGGGTCGAAGACCGGGTCGTAGGGCGGCCAGTCCTCCAGCAGGCCCGCCGCCGACTGCTCACCGCTCGGCACCAGGTCCGGCTTCACACCGAAGGCGATCAGCGCGCTCGCGGTCTGCTCGCCCACCGCCGCCACCTTGATGCCCGCGAAGGCACGCGCGTCGAGCCCGTACTCCTCGAACTTCTCCCGGACCGCCTTGACCGCGTTGACCGAGGTGAACGCGATCCACTCGTAGCGGCCGGTGACCAGGCCCTTGACCGCGCGCTCCATCTGCTGCGGGGTGCGCGGCGGCTCGACGGCGATGGTCGGGACCTCGTGCGGCACCGCGCCGTAGGAGCGCAACTGGTCGGAGAGCGAGGCGGCCTGCTCCTTCGTGCGCGGCACGAGGACCTTCCAGCCGAACAGCGGCTTGGACTCGAACCACGACAGCTGGTCGCGGCGGGCGGCGGCGGACCGCTCACCGACCACGGCTATGACCGGACGGCCGCCGTCCGGCGACGGCAGCACCTTGGCCTGCTTCAGCGTCTGCGCGATCGTGCCCAGCGTCGCCGTCCAGGTGCGCTGGCGGGTCGTCGTACCGGCGACCGTCACCGTCAGCGGGGTGTCCGGCTTGCGGCCCGCCGAGACCAGCTCGGCGGCGGCCGCCGCGACCGAGTCCAGCGAGGCGGAGACGACCACCGTGCCGTCCGAGGCACCCGCCTCCGTCCAGCAGCGCCCGGAGACGGTACGCGCGTCCAGGAAACGCACGTCCGCGCCCCGCGCGTCCCGCAGCGGCACACCGGCGTACGCCGGCACACCGGTAGCGGCCGCGACACCGGGGACGACCTCGAAGGGGACGCCGGCGGCGGCGCAGGCGAGCATCTCCTCGGCGGCGTCCGTGTCCAGTCCCGGATCACCGGCGACCGCACGGACCACCCGCCTGCCGCCCCGTGCGGCCTCCATGACAAGATGAGCCGCATCCTGGGCAGCGGCCGGGGCCACAGCGGGAGTTGACGCACCGTCAACGACTGTCAGCTGAGGTGCGCCCGGAAGCGCGTCCGGGGCGGAGGCCGCCTCCGTCGGCACGACGGAGACGCCCTGCCGGGCGTGCGTCCGGATCACGTCGAGCACCTCGTGCTCGGCGACCAGGACGTCCGCGTGGGACAGCGCCTCCACGGCGCGCAGAGTCAGCAGTCCCGGATCTCCGGGTCCGGCACCCAGGAAGGTGACGTGCCCGTGCTCGGGACCGGCGGGAAAGGCGGTGGGGCTCAATGTGCTCGCTCCCCCATCAGACCGGCCGCGCCCTGGGCGAGCATCTCGGTGGCGAGTTCGCGCCCGAGTGCCCTCGCCCCGTCGTGCGTCAGGGGCACGGAACCGGTGGTGGACAGCTGCACCATGCTGGAGCCGTCGGTCGTGCCGACGACGCCGCGCAGGCGCATTTCCTTGATTACAGGCCCGTCGATCAGGAGGTCGGCCAGCGCACCCACAGGGGCGCTGCAGCCGGCCTCCAGCGCGGCGAGCAGTGACCGTTCGGCGGTGACGGCGGCCCGCGTGTGCGGGTCGTCGAGTTCGCCGAGGGCCGCGGCGAGGGCAGCGTCCTGGGCGGTGTGCCCCGTCCTGCACTCGATCGCCAGGGCCCCCTGGCCGGGGGCGGGCAGAACCGTGTCGACGGACAGGAAGTCGGTCACCTCGTCGATCCGGCCGATCCGGTTGAGTCCGGCGGCCGCGAGCACGACGGCATCGAGCCGCCCCTCGTGGACGTACCCGATGCGGGTGTCCACGTTGCCGCGGATCGCCACCGTCTCGATGTCCAGGCCGTGGGTGCGCGCGTACGCGTTCAGCTGCGCCATGCGGCGCGGTGAGCCGGTGCCGATGCGCGCGCCGCGCGGCAGGTCGGTGAACTTCAGCGCGTCCCGGGCCACGATCACGTCCCGCGGGTCCTCGCGCACCGGCACGGCGGCCAGCGCCAGCTCCTCGGGGTGCGTGGTCGGCAGGTCCTTGAGCGAATGAACCGCGAAGTCCACCTCGCCGCGCACCAGCGCGTCCCGCAGCGCCGTGACGAACACGCCGGTGCCGCCGATCTGCGCCAGCGCCTCCCGGGAGACGTCGCCGTACGTGGTGATCTCGACCAGCTCGACGGGCCGGCCGGTCACCCGGCTCACGGCGTCCGCCACCTGCCCGGACTGGGCCATGGCGAGCTTGCTCCGCCTCGTCCCCAGTCGCAGTGCCTTGTCAGTCATGCCGGTCGGTCCTTCTCGTCTGTGTTGTCCACGGCCCGCGAGACGGCGGCGACCGTCTCCGGGTCGAGGTCGAACAGGGTCCGCAGCGCGTCCGCGTACCCGGTGCCCCCGGGCTCGGCCGCGAGCTGCTTGACCCGTACGGTCGGCGCGTGCAGCAGCTTGTCCACGACCCGGTGCACGGTCTGCCGGATCTCGCCGCGCTGGCGTGCGTCCAGGCCGGGCAGGCGCCCGTCGAGCCGCGCGACCTCGGCGGCTACGACATCGGCGGCCATGGTGCGCAGCGCGACCACGGTGGGGGTGATGTGCGCCGCCCGCTGTGCCGCGCCGAACGCCGCGACCTCGTCGGAGACGATACGCCGAACCTGGTCCACGTCGGACGCCATCGGCGCGTCGGCGGACGCCTCGGCCAGCGACTCGATGTCCACCAGGCGCACCCCGGCCAGCCGGTGCACGGCGGCGTCGATGTCGCGGGGCATGGCGAGGTCGAGGAGGAAGACGGCGGGGGCGGGGCGCGGGATCGCGGCGACCGGCTCGGGCCTGCGGTACTCGGGGACGCGGCCGGCGGTGGCGGCGGCCTCGGCGAGCGCGGCGATCAGCCCGGCGTCGGCGTCGGGGGTGAACCGGCCGCCCGCGTCGTGCTCGCGGCCCTGCTCCAGCAGCGAGGTGCCCTCGCCGACCCAGGCCGCGTGCTGCTCCAGGGTCGCCGCGTCCATGCCCGCGACGGCGGCCTCGCCGTGCACGGAGAAGCCGGGCGTGCCCTGTACCGAGGCCAGGTCCAGCGGGCAGTTCTCGTCGGTCCCGACGCCGGCCGGAGGCAGCGCGGAGGTCCCGGCCGGGGCGGCGGCACCCGGGTCGGCAGCCGGCTCCCCGGTGCGACCGGCGACGGCCTCGGCGACGGAGTCCGCCGTGAGCACCAGACCGGTCGCGCCGGTACAGGAGACGACCACGTCGGCACGTGTAAGTTCCGCCGCCACCGCGTCCATCCGGACCGCGCGGGCGGTGGCGCCCTCGGCCTCGCCGAGGATCCGCGCGAGCCGCTCGGCGCGCTCGAAGGTGCGGTTGGCGACGACGATCTCGGCGACCCCTGCCCGCGCCAGCGTGGCGGCGGCCAGCGACGACATCGACCCGGCGCCGATGACCAGCGCGGTACGCCCCCGGGCCCAGCCCGGCACGTCGGTGCTCGCGGCGAGCTGTTCCAGGCCGAAGGTGACCAGGGACTGCCCGGCGCGGTCGATACCGGTCTCGGAGTGGGCGCGCTTGCCGACCCTGAGGGCCTGCTGGACGAGGTCGTTCAGCAGCCGGCCGGCGGTGTGCAGGTCCTGGGCGCGGGCGAGGGCGTCCTTGATCTGGCCGAGGATCTGGCCCTCGCCGACGACCATGGAGTCCAGCCCGCACGCCACCGAGAACAGGTGGTGGACGGCCCGGTCCTCGTAGTGGACGTACAGGAACGGCGTCAGCTCCTCCAGGCCCACCCCGCTGTGCTGGGCGAGCAGCGTGGACAGCTCGGCGACACCGGCGTGGAACTTGTCGACGTCGGCGTACAGCTCGATCCGGTTGCAGGTGGCCAGCACCGCGGCCTCGGTCGCCGGGTCGGCGGCGACGGTGTCCTGGAGCAGCTTGACCTGGGCGTCCGAGTTCAGCGCGGCCCGCTCCAGCACGCTGACCGGGGCACTGCGGTGGCTCAGCCCTACGACGAGGAGGCTCATGCCGGCATCACGGCGGGCACGTCCCCGTCGGGTCCCTGGTCGGCGGCGCTCGGACGCTTGGCGGCCGCGGGTACGGCGCCGTCGCCGGCGGCGGTCTCCTCGCCGGCCTTGCGCTGCTCGTGGAAGGCGAGGATCTGCAGCTCGATGGAGAGGTCGACCTTGCGCACGTCGACGCCGTCCGGGACGGTCAGCACGGTCGGCGCGAAGTTCAGGATGGAGGTCACCCCGGCGGCCACCAGCCGGTCGCAGACCTGCTGGGCGGCGCCGGCGGGGGTGGCGATGACGCCGATGGAGACACCGTTGTCCTCGATGATCTTCTCGAGCTCGTCGGTGTGCCGCACCCCGATGCCCGCGACCGGCTTGCCGGACATCGCGGGGTCGGCGTCTATCAGCGCCGCGACCCGGAAGCCGCGCGAGGCGAAGCCGCCGTAGTTGGCGAGGGCCGCGCCGAGGTTTCCGATACCGACGATGACGACCGGCCAGTCCTGGGTGAGGCCCAGCTCACGGGAGATCTGGTAGACGAGGTACTCCACGTCGTACCCGACCCCGCGGGTGCCGTAGGAGCCCAGGTAGGAGAAGTCCTTGCGGAGCTTGGCGGAGTTGACGCCCGCCGCCGCGGCCAGTTCCTCGGAGGAGACCGTGGGGACCGAGCGCTCGGAGAGTGCCGTCAGCGCGCGGAGGTACAGCGGAAGCCGGGCGACGGTGGCCTCGGGAATCCCTCGGCTGCGGGTCGCCGGTCGGTGAGTTCGGCCAGTTGCCACGGTGCTCCTGCGGGTAGAGCGGGGCTGCGAGCGGTCATGCTTCCCCGGACCGCCCCGTCGACAAGAAGGCTATGTCTTTGTGAACGTGTGCACAAAGATGGTGTCCGATTTGCCCGGCCAACGTGACCGGGGTCACGCATGCCCGTTGCGGAGCGCTACCGGGGGGCAAAACTACACACTCGGCGTGTTTCATGCCCATGGGACCACTCCTGCGCCATTCGTCACCCGGTCAGCGCGCGGCGCAGCCGTCCCTCGTCCACCCGCCAGAAGGTGTGCTGCTCGCCGTCGAGGAGGACCACCGGGATCTGCTCCCAGTACTGGTCGTGCAGCGCCCGGTCCTCGGTGATGTCCCGCCCCTCCCACGGCACGCCGAGTTCGCCGCAGACCTTCTCGACCACGGCCTGCGCGTCGTCGCACAGATGACAGCCGGGCTTGCGGATCAGGGTGACCAGGCGCTCCTGGGGGGCGGCCTTGCGCCGGAAGAGGGGACTCATACGGGTCATTGTCCCGCCCCGCGCCCCCGCCCGGCCCGCGCCCGGTGGGGGATACGTATGCCCGGAGTTCACGGACTCCGAACCTCTCGGCTCCGGAACCGGCGGACGGACTGGCTATGCTCCAGCCATGGCCGCTCTTGGATGGCTCACCCCCCGTAGGCGTTCCGCCACGGCGCGGAGCGTGTTGGCAGGCGAGGCCTCCGCGGAGGCCGCCCGCAAGTCCTCGCAGGAACACCAGGAACAGACGGAGCCCGAGGGCGCCGGGCGGGAACCGGAGTTCCCCGTGCTCGGCGACGACCGGGCCGCCGCCTTCTTCGATCTCGACAACACCGTGATGCAGGGCGCCGCCCTGTTCCACTTCGGCCGCGGCCTGTACAAGCGGAAGTTCTTCAAGACCCGCGAGCTGGCCCGGTTCGCCTGGCAGCAGGCGTGGTTCCGGCTGGCCGGGGTCGAGGACCCCGAGCACATGCGGGAGGCCCGCGACTCGGCGCTCTCCATCGTCCAGGGCCACCGCGTGGCCGAGCTGGAGACGATCGGCGAGGAGATCTACGACGAGTACATGGCCGACCGCATCTGGCCCGGCACCCGCGCACTGGCCCAGGCCCACCTGGACGCGGGACAGAAGGTCTGGCTGGTGACGGCGGCCCCGGTGGAGATCGCCCAGGTCATCGCCCGCCGCCTCGCCCTCACCGGCGCGCTGGGTACGGTCGCGGAGTCGGTGGACGGCGTCTACACCGGCCGCCTGGTCGGCGAGCCGCTGCACGGCCCGGCCAAGGCGGAGGCGGTACGGGCGCTGGCCGCCGCCGAGGCGCTGGACCTGTCGCGCTGCGCCGCGTACAGCGACAGCCACAACGACATCCCGATGCTCTCCCTGGTCGGCCACCCCTACGCCATCAACCCGGACGCCAAGCTGCGCCGGCACGCCCGCGACAAGGACTGGCGGCTGCGGGACTACCGCACCGGCCGCAAGGCCGCGAAGGTCGGCATCCCGGCGGCGGCGGGCGTCGGCGCGGTGGCGGGCGGCACAGCCGCGGCGATCGCCCTGAGCCGCCGCCGCCGCTGAGCGGGTCCCGCGCGCCCGAATTATGCATCCGGACTTCGAACACGCCTCAGCTTTCACAGAAATCAGCCCAGTTCCGATCAACAACCGATCATGTTCGGCTAGTTGAACAGTCGCCAATCGCTAACAAAGGCGACCTAATCGGCGATTTGAGCAACTGGGTGTAGCAGGGTCTACACGAAGCGTTATTCTCCTCAGACGCAAACCGGTACCCCTCCGTCGCTACGACGGGTGAAAGGGCCCGCACTGCACGTGATGGAAGCTCTGCCTCTGGGAGTCCCGTGTACCCACACGTCGGGGTTGACGCCTCGGGCCTGGCTACGCTGCGCGCAACTGTCGCAACGGTCAAAGACACGCTGCGCGGCCTCGTCCCCACCGCGCACACCGTCCCCGCCTTCGCCGGCGCCGGCGCCGCGCCCCTCGGCCCGTGCTACGCACTGGCCGAACGCGGCGCGGCCGTCGGCAGACGAGCCCGCTCCACGGGCGCGCCCGCCGCCCGCCGGCCGGCCGCGGACAGTGACAGCGCCCGCATGATGGACCTGGTCGAACGCGCCCAGGCAGGAGAGGCGGACGCCTTCGGACGCCTCTACGAGCAGTACAGCGACACCGTGTACCGGTACATCTACTACCGGGTGGGCGGCAAGGCCACCGCCGAGGACCTGACGAGCGAGACCTTCCTGCGCGCCCTGCGCAGGATCGGCACCTTCACCTGGCAGGGCCGCGACTTCGGCGCCTGGCTGGTGACGATCGCCCGCAACCTGGTCGCCGACCACTTCAAGTCCAGCCGCTTCCGGCTGGAGGTCACCACCGGCGAGATGCTCGACGCCAACGAGGTCGCGCGCTCGCCCGAGGACTCCGTCCTGGAGTCGCTCTCCAACGCCGCGCTGCTGGACGCGGTGCGCCGACTCAACCCCCAGCAGCAGGAGTGCGTGACCCTTCGTTTCCTCCAGGGCCTGTCGGTCGCCGAGACCGCGCGGGTGATGGGCAAGAACGAGGGCGCCATCAAGACCCTCCAGTACCGCGCCGTGCGCACCCTCGCCCGGCTCCTCCCGGAAGACGCCCGCTGAGGCCGGCCGCCCCGCGACGCAGAGCGACGGTCAACTCACCCTTGGTGAAAGTGAGTTGGTTCTGCGATCCGGCGGCCCCTCGTGCGTAACCCAAGTGCCGAGCCGCTCGTTGTGCGGGATACAGGCTCCCTGTGGTCACGTCCTGGCCCACTTCGATCGCTCGATCGGGTGGATGTGGCCATGGGCGTGCAACCCTCAGGAGACCGCCTGGGGAGTCGACCGTCATGACGAGAGGAGGTGCCGCCAGTGATTGCGAACGTATCGGCGCACCGGCGGGCGAACGCCTTCGCCCAGGCCCTGGAGGAACAGTCCGACCGGGACACGGCGGCCGAGCACGCGCACCGGGCGGGATCACCGCCCACCGAGGACAGATCCGGGCAGGGTGAGCTGCTGGCCCTGGTGGACGGCCTCGGTGAGCTGCCCAAGCCGCAGCTGGACCCGGAGGTCAAGGCCGTCCAGCGGGCCCAGCTGGTGGCCGCGATGGAGGCCATGCTCCAGGAAGGCACCCTGGGCGGAGCGGCTCCGGCACCGGTGCCCGGCCAGCGTTCCCCCGGCCGGGGCGCGCATCGCGCCGGCCCGCTGAGCAAGCTGCGCCCGAGGTCCCGGCTGGCCAAGGGACTCACCGCGGGCGGCCTGAGCGTGGGCGTGGCCGCCGGCGCCTTCGGCGGAGTGGCCGCCGCCAGCTCCGAGGCCCTGCCCGGCGATTCGCTCTACGGACTCAAGCGCGGCATCGAGGACTTCCAGCTCAACTACCTCAGCGAGGGCGACGGGGAGCGCGGCCAGGCGTATCTGGACCACGCCTCCACCCGCCTCAACGAGGCCCGCAGGCTGATGGAGCGCGACCGGAGCGGCCGGCTGGACCACGAGTCCATCGGCGAGATCCGCCGCACCCTCTCCGGCATGCGCAACGACGTCACCGAGGGCCACCGCCTCCTCCACGCGGCCTACGAGGCGGACCCCGACTCCCTCGGCCCGATCCAGGCACTCTCCGCCTTCTCCCGCTCGCACCGCGAGGTGTGGAGCACGCTGAGCGACCGCCTCCCGCTCCAGCTCGGTGATGTGAAGGACGAGGTCTCCTCGGTCTTCGACGCCATAGACGAAGAGGTCGCCCCGCTGGAGTCGCTGCTGCCCAAGCCGCCCCCGGCCAAGGGCGACGACGGGCACAGCGGCAAGCGTCCCGGCGTGACCCCGTCCGGCTCCGCGGGCAGCCACCGGTCCGGCTCCCCGAGCACCGGTGGCACCCCGTCGGCGAGCGGCAAGGACCGGGACAGCACCCCCGGCACCCCCAGCGACTCCGCCACCGGCGACAGCGGCGACGGACTGCTCGGCGGCAGCACCGGCGGTCTGCTGGACCCGCCGAAGACCGGCGGTTCCGAAGGCGGTTCACCCTCCGCGGACAAGTCGTCCACCCCGCCGGGCAAGCCGGACGTCACCCTGCCCCCGCTCCTGCCGGGCCTGCTGCCCGGCCTGGGCATCGACGGCAAGGACGCCGAGTAGGCATCAGCGCGTACGGGAACGGGGCGCCCCTGTCC
>NZ_JBHXLV010000014.1:0-56243 GCF_042721685.1 Streptomyces sp. NPDC058459
CCGTCACCGGCACGCTCCGCACGGTGGGCATGCGGGCGGCGGCGGACCGGACGACCCGTGCGGGCCCCTAGACTTGCTGACCGGACAGCGACGGGACACGCCGGGACCCGGCCAGGAGGAGAACGGAGGAGGAGAGCAGTGGCGACAGGGCACGGCACCGGCCACCACGATCCCTCCCCGCAGATCCTCACCGAGGCGGCCGCCGCCTTCGGACTGCTCGCCTCCCCGGCGCGACTGCACCTCGTCTGGGCGCTCGCCCAGGGCGAGAGCGATGTCACCGGGCTCGCCGAACGGGTCGGCGGCGCGCTGCCCGCCGTCAGCCAGCACCTCACCAAGCTCAAGCTCGCCGGGCTCGTCCGCTCCCGCCGTGAGGGCCGCCGTCAGGTCTACTTCGTCGACGCCGACGAGCAGGCCGCCCTCGTGGATGTCGTCCACCTCCTCGTCGGCCGGCTCACCGAGCAGACCGCCCCCGCCACCCCGGCCCCCCGCCTGCGCGGTCTGTGACCTCGCTGCCGGACAACTCGCTGCGACCGCTACGACGCCTGGACACCGGCCCGCGCCGACTGAACGACACCGAGGCCGCCGCCCGGCCGGCCGAGCACGGGAAGAACACCCCGGCCGCCGTAAGCTGCGTGCTGCGTGCCGCCGGGGCACGCCGCGCCGACCGCTCCCCGGCCGCGGTCCTGGTGGCCGCCGCCGGACCGGTCGGCAAGGAGTACGGCGGGATCGCCGCGCTCCCCTTCGACCCCGCGCGCTCGACCCCGCGCGCTCGCGCTGACCGTTGGCATGGGTGCGCCACGTCCGGCGTCAGCCGTAGGTGAGGTTCGCGCAGGGGTTGTCGTCGGCCGAACGCGCCCCGTTTGCCACCTCGCTGGGCACCGAGGCCGAGGTCGAGGCGGGGACCGGGTTCGTCGCGTACGCCTGGCCGAGGACCACGTTGATGCGGGGCGCGCCGATCTGCTCCATCTGTGCGCCGGGGAACACCTTGGCCACGGTCCGCGCACGGTCAGCCATGCCCGGACCGTACTGGACGACCGTCGCCAGATGGTTCTGGGAGAGCGCGGTGGCCGTGCCGGTGACCGTGAAGCCGGACGCGGTGAGCGCGGCCGAGCCCTTCGCGGCGAGCCCCGTCACCGTGGTGCCGTTGTAGACGGCCACGCCGATGCCCTGGCCGGAGACCGGGGCGGGCGAAGGTGCTGCCGGGCCGGGCTTCCTCGTCGCGTGGCCCTTGCCGCCGCTGGCGTCCGCGCCGTCGATCGTGCGGTCCGCCCTCAGCGCCGCCCACAGCTCACCGGCGTCCGGCTCCACGACCGCCACCCGCTCACCCGCGTACCGCCAGGGCACGGTGACGAACTTGGTGTTGTGCAGGTCGACGTTCTTCAGCGACATGGCGAACGACAGCAGCTTGTCGGCGCTGCCCAGCCCCGGGTCGACGGTCATCGACCTGGTCGCGGCGTCGGCCAGCGGCAGCAGCTTCGTCGGGGTGAAGCCCTTGTCCTTGACCTCCTTCAGCAGGCTGCCCACGAACGCCTGCTGCCGCTTGATCCGTCCTATGTCGGAGCCGTCGCCGATGCCGTGCCTGAGGCGGACGTAGTCCAGCGCCCGCTGCCCCGAGACGGTCTGCTCGCCCCGCCGGAACAGCAGCGTGCCCCGGGTGCTCCGGTTGGGGTTCAGGTCCTTCTGGAAGACGTCGCCGGGCAGGCACACCTTCACCCCGCCGACCACCTGGGTGAGCGCGGCGAAGCCCTTGAAGTCCACGACCACGGTGTGGTCGACCCGCAGCCCGGTGAGCTGCTCCACGGTGTTCTGCGTGCAGGCCGGGTTGCCCTTGTCGGTCTCGCCCACCGAGAAGGCGGCGTTGAACATGGTGTTCGGCTGGGCCTGGGTCCAGCCGCCGGCGGGGAGCTTGCAGGGCGGGATCGTCACCAGGGTGTCGCGGGGTATGGACACGGCGAGCGCGTGCCGGTGGTCGGCGTATATGTGCAGCAGCAGTGTGGTGTCGGAGCGGCCGACGGCGTCCTTGTCGCCGCCGCCCAGCGCCGCGTTGCCGTCGGTACGCGCGTCGGAGCCGATCACCAGGACGTTCTCACCCTTGGACGAGCCCGCCGGGCGGTTGTCGGAGAGGCCGCCCGCGTCGAAGGTCTGGATGTTGCCGTTGAGCTTCAGGTACACCCAGCCCGCGCCGGCCCCGCCGAGGACCACCAGCGACAGGCAGACGAGGAGTGCCACCCGGGCTCTGCCCGCACGGCGGCGCCGCTGGTCCCGCGCGCCGGACCGGGCGCCGCGGCCCCCGCCGCCGGGACCGCCCTCGCCCTCCGGGGTGCCCCGGGCGCCGCCGCGTCGCTGTGACGGTGCCGTTCCCCGGCTGCTCGTGATGCTCATCGGCCGCCCTCTTGTGCCTCTCCCTGGGTTGTACAGTTGCGCAATGTAGCAATCATCCCTGAGCGGATCGGGGGCGCGGGCCCCCGGACGTCAGGAATCACGTGTGAAAAGGGAGGGCGGCCATGCTCCGCAACGGACTGGAACCCTGGCATCTGCTGGTCGTGGCGATCGTCTTCATCGTGCTCTTCGGCTCCAAGAGGCTGCCGGACACCGCCCGCTCGCTGGGCAGGTCCCTGCGCATCCTCAAGAGCGAGGCGAAGGCGATGAAGGACGAGGGCGCCACTCCCGCCGCTCACACCCCGGTCGACACACGCGTCTCCCCTTGACCGCACGCCCCCTTCCACTCGCGGCTGCTTCCTCCGGCACGGATCGCGGACGCCCGGCGGTGCCCGCTGCCCGGTGAACTCGGCACGCCGGTGGAGAAGTTCCCGCATCACCTGAAAGAGGGAGAACCCGGCGGCAGGGTGCCGCCGGGTTCGCGCGCGTGGCGGTCGGCTCAGCCGCCGACCCGCTCCCGGCGGCGCCGCCGCCGCGACACCCGGGGCCTCCCGGTCCGGCAGCCAGCCGAAGGCGAGGCAGCCGCCGGTGACGCCGAGGAGCAGGGCCGATGAAGAGGCCGCCCAGGTCGGACGCGAGCCAGGTGCCCAGGGAGGCCAGTACGCCGGTGAGCGAGTGGAACAGCCGCTTGGCCGGGTCGAGGAGGACGAGCAGTCCGAGCAGCACCATCAGAGTGGGCGGCAGATGGCCCGTCAGACCCTGCGTGCCGATGTGCGTGACGACCTTCAGCGGCGCCTTCTCGGTGAGCGGGATCTCGGCGCCGCCCAGGATGAGCAGCGGCCCGCCCCAGAACGGCCGTCGCCCCCGCCGGTCACGGAAGGCCGCCCGCGCTCCCCGGCGGCCGGGCTCGGTCACCGGCTCAGCAGCCCGAGTCGCTGAAGCCCGGCTTCAGGCCGGGCAGCCTGAACACGCCCGGCGTGCTGGCCCAGTTGTTCTGGCGCAGGTTGGCGATGTGCACGGCCACGGCCTGCCGGGAGAGACGTCGGCCGGGCCCCCTGCGTCGGCCTTGTCCAGGGTGCTCGCGTTCGTTGCCGATCTCGGTGTCGTCGCTGTGCTTCGCCGGCGGCTACTCCACCGCCGAGTACGCCCCGGTGGCCGACGCGCGGGCCGGTCTTCGTCGACTGGCCCGTCCTCAAGATCTCGTCTCAGCGCCGGCGCAGGCGTGGGACGAGGGCGGCGGCCGCGGTGACCAGCAGCACCACGGCCGCACCGCCCGCCAGCAGCGGAGCCGACGGACCCGACTTCGCACGGGTCGCCTCGGCCACCGGCTTGCCGTCGTCCGGCACGGCGGCGTACGAGGAGTCCCTGCGCGGCTCGGAAGCGGGGGCCGCTGCCGAAGGATGCGCGGACGCCGGGTGCGAGGCATGCGCGGAAGGGGAGGCGGCGGGCGCCTTCGCGGCCGGTTTCCGGCTGGGCGCGGGTCGCGCGCCACCCCCGGACGCGGCGTTTCTGCCCGAGAGCACCACGTCGGAACACGAGTAGTAGGTGTCCGGCGTGCTGGTGTTCTGCCAGATCGTGTACAGCAGTTGACGACCCGTCCGGCCGGTGGGCAGCGTCGCCCCGAGGTGGTAGGCGCCGTTGCTCAGCGGTGGGTTCTTGATCTCGGCGAACGGGCGCTCCGGCAGGTCGTACCACTTCAGCGGCTTCGCCGGGTCGTAGCCGGACTTGGTCAAGTACAGCCGGAACGTGCCCTCGTGGGCGATCGTGGAGGCGTACGTCAGCGTCATCCGGCTGCCCGCGGTCAGCCGGGTGGCGGGCCAGTCGGTGCGCGCGAGGTCGAGACCGCGATAGGCGGGCAGGTTCCCGCTGCACAGTCTGCCGTCCGGGATCACCTGCCGGTCACGGCCGCCGACGCCGGACACCCGCAGGTTGTCCCACGCGGTGAACGGGGCGCCGTTCGCCCCGATCGCGGCCTGGCAGGCGGGCGTTCCCTTGGCGCTGCCACCCTGGGGCGAGCAGGCGTAGACCCGGCTGACCGGATCGACGGGGGCGCCGTGGGCCTGGGCGGGCGCGGCCGTCCACGGCAGCAACAGGAGCGGGGTCGCGGCGGTGGCCGCCAGAGTGCTCAGGCGGGCGGTCATCCGAGTCATCCGGGACGTCTCCTCGGCGGGGTGGTGAAGGGGGTCGCGGTCCCCAATACGGGCTACGGCGCGCGGGTGTTCACGCCCTCGGCGAGATGAAATGAACCATTCACCGACCGCATCGGCTGTTTCTGGCGTCCCCCGCGCCCCTCATGAATCTTCGCGTAAGCGACGCCGCACCCCCGTAAGCCCCCGGAAGCGGATAAACGCGGAAGGCGCACTTCATCCCGGAAGAGCGGAGGAGGGGGTGTGGAGCGGTCGTGAATCTTGGTGTGCCCCACAGGACTCCCGTTGCCGCGCGGTGAGTTATCGTATGCGAGGGGCTAAAACAAACCGCGTGTCCCGTTCGTGCAGGAGAGGGGTCGGGCCATGGCGAGGCAGTTGCGCGCTGAACAGACCCGGACGACGATCATCACGGCCGCAGCCGACCTGTTCGACCGGCAGGGGTACGAATCCACCAGTCTGAGTGACATCGTCGGACACGCGAACGTCACCAAGGGCGCCCTGTACTTCCACTTCGCCGCCAAGGAGGACCTGGCCCACGCCATCCTGGAACTCCAGTCGGCGGCCGCCCGGCAGGTGGTGGCCGAGGTCGAGAGCCGGGGCTGCTCCTCGCTGGAGGCGCTGATGCGCGCCACGTTCGCCCTCGCCCGCCTCGCCGTGCACGACCCGGTGCCCCGCGCCGGACTCCGGCTGGTCACCACCAACCTGCCCATGCGGCCACCGCTGCGGCATCCCTTCACCGAATGGCTGGAGTTCGCCTCCCGCAAGCTGGGCGGCGCGGTCCGGGACTGCGATGTGCACGCCGACCTGGACGCCGGGATCGTCGCCCACTCCCTGGTCTGCTTCTTCGTCGGCACCCGGGTCGCCGGGCGCACCCTGGAACCGCCCGCGCGGCTGCCCCGCAGGGTCGCCGAGATGTGGCACCTCATGCTCCGCAGCCTGGTCCCGGTGCACCGCCGCCCCCGCTATCTCGCCCTCGCGGCACAGCTGGAGCGGGAGGCCAGGACCGGCTGACCCGCGCGATACGGTGACGGCATGTCCGACGCCGCCCCCACCGCGCCCGTCATCCGCGCCGCCGAACCCGGCTCGTTCCCGCACCGCACGCTGGCCGAACGGCACCCCGCGATCATCCGCCAGGTCCGCGACGCCCTTCCCTACGAGCCGGCGCGGCGGCGCGCGCTGGACGCACTGCTGAAGAACTGCACCGAGGGCGTCATCGAACCCCTCCCCGCCGACGCGCCCGACCGCGAACGCTGGATGAGCTGGGGACTGGACACCTACGCGGGCCGGTCCTGGTTCGACGTGCCGTGGCTGTGGTCCGAGAGCCTGTTCTACCGCCGGCTGCTCGACGCCGTCGGCTACTTCGGCCCCGGAGCCTGGCGCGGCATCGACCCGTTCCGCCCGTCCAAGACCGGCGAACTCCGTTCCGCCGCGACCGACGACGAACTGGCCGCGCTCGACGAACTGCGCGGCCGCCCGGCCGGTGACCGCGACCGGGCCCTGCTGAGCGGCTCCCTCTGGGGCAACCGCGCCGACCTCAGCTTCCGGCTCGCCTCGGAGGGCGGCCAGGACCGCGAACCGGCCCCCGGACTGGTCGCCGACGACAGCGACCTCCTCTGGTCACTGCTCCCGCCGCACGGCACCGGCACCCTCTGCCTGGTCGCGGACAACGCCGGCCGCGAACTCGTCCCGGATCTGCTCCTCATCGCCCAGCTCCTCACCGAGCCCCGCATCGGCCGGGCCGTCCTGCACGTCAAGCCGGACCCGTACTACGTCTCCGACGCCACCACCGCCGATGTGATCGACGCGCTGCACCGGCTGCGCTCGGCCGAGGGGCTGGCGGGGGAGTACGGCGACACGCTCTGGTCGGCCATGGGCGACGGCCGCCTCACCGTCCGGGCCCACCCCTTCTCCTGCTCGCCGCTCCCCTACGCCGACATGCCGGAAGACCTCCGCGCCGACTTCGCGGCGGCCGGGCTCACCCTGTTCAAGGGCGACCTCAACTACCGCCGCCTGGTGGGCGACCGGTACTGGCCGCCCACCACGCCCTTCGACGAGGTGACCGCCTACTTCCCCGGCCCGGTGGCCGCGCTGCGCACCCTGAAGTCCGAGGTGATCACCGGGCTCTCCCCGTCCACCGAGGCCGCGCTCGACAAGGCGGAGGGGCGCAAGTGGCTCACCGGCGGCACTCACGCCCTGATCCAGGTCAACCCGTCAGCCGGCCCGGACGGGCAGTGACGCCACCCCGTTGCTGACCCCGGAGGCGCCCGGAGGCACCGGCCCGCCGAGCCGCAGGCCGGCAGGGCGCGCGGTACCTCCTCGTAGAGGACGCGCAGTCGCCGCCGGGCGAAGTCGGCGCCCAGGCACAGATGCGGGTCGGGGGTACGGGCCAGGTCCAGCCGGCCGGGGGCGCCGAAGACCCGCTCGTCGTGGTTGGCGTCCGGATGTCGACGGCGGGGCCGGAAGAACGGGCCGCGGGCAGGGGTGTGGCCGTGACGGTCAACGCCACACAGTGCAGCACGAGTTCCCGGTTCCGGGGCCGGTTCACGCGATGGTGTGATCATCCCGGTCGCGGCGGATGACCCATTTGCCCGGCGGGTAGGGCCCCGTCATGACGCAGCCGTTCGAACTCCCGCACTTCTACCTGCCGTATCCCGCGCGGCTCAACCCGCATCTCGACGAAGCCCGCACCCACTCCACCGCGTGGGCGCGTGAGATGGGCATGCTGGAAGGCTCGGGGGTCTGGGACCAGGCCGACCTGGAGGCACACGACTACGGCCTGCTGTGCGCCTACACCCACCCCGACTGCGACGGGCCGGCGCTCTCGCTGATCACCGACTGGTACGTGTGGGTGTTCTTCTTCGACGACCACTTCCTGGACATGTTCAAGCGCACCCAGGACCGCGCCGCCGGCAAGGCGCACCTGGACCGGCTGCCGCTGTTCATGCCGCTCGACCCCGCGACCCCCGTACCGGAGCCGGAGAACCCGGTCGAGGCGGGCCTCGCCGATCTGTGGGCGCGCACGGTCCCCGCGATGTCCCCGCACTGGCGGCGCCGGTTCGCGGTGGCCACCGAGCACCTGCTGAACGAGTCGCTGTGGGAACTGTCCAACATCAACGAGGGGCGGATCGCCAACCCGGTCGAGTACATCGAGATGCGCCGCAAGGTGGGCGGCGCGCCCTGGTCGGCGGGGCTGGTGGAGTACGCGACCGCCGAGGTGCCCGCCGCGGTCGCGCGCTCACGTCCGCTCCGGGTGCTGATGGAGACCTTCTCCGACGGCGTCCATCTGCGCAACGACCTCTTCTCCTACCAGCGGGAGGTGGAGGAGGAGGGCGAGAACAGCAACGGCGTACTGGTGCTGGAGAAGTTCTTCGGCTGCACCACCCAGGAGGCCGCCGACACCGTCAACGACGTCCTCACCTCCCGGCTGCACCAGTTCGAGCACACCGCGCTCACCGAAGTGCCCGCCGTCGCCCTGGAGAACGGTCTGCGGCCGGACGAGGTCGCGGCGGTGGCCGCCTACACCAAGGGGCTTCAGGACTGGCAGTCCGGCGGCCACGAGTGGCACCTGCGCTCCAGCCGGTACATGAACCAGGGCGCGCGCTCGAAGACCCCCTGGCAGGTGCCGGGCGGCCCCGGCACCTCGGCCACCGACATCCGCGCCCTGCTGGCCTCAGCCGGCGCCGAACGCCTGCGCGCGCACACGCATGTGCCGTACCAGAAGGTCGGCCCCTCGCTGCTGCCCGACTTCCACATGCCGTTCCCGCTGCGGCTGAGCCCGCACGCCGGCGCCGCTCGGGAGAACCTCGTCACGTGGTGCCAGGACATGGGCATCCTGAGCGAGGGCGTCTGGGACGAGGACAAACTCGCCGCGTACGACCTCGCGCTGTGCTCAGCCGGACTCGATCCCGACGCCACGCCCGACGCCCTCGACCTGAGCGCGCGCTGGCTCGCCTGGGGGACGTACGGCGACGACTACTACCCTCTGGTGTACGGCCACCGCCGCGACCTGGCCGCCGCCCGCGTGACCACGGCCCGGCTGTCCCGGTGCATGCCGGTGGACGGCGAACCGGGGATCGACCCGGCCAACGCCATGGAACGCGGGCTGGTCGACCTGTGGACCCGGACCACCGCGCCGATGAGCGCCGAGCAGCGGCACACCCTGAAGGCCGCCGTCGACGTGATGACCGAGAGCTGGGTGTGGGAGCTGTCCAACCAGCTCCAGCACCGCGTCCCCGACCCGGTCGACTACCTGGAGATGCGCCGCGCCACCTTCGGCTCCGACCTCACCCTTAGCATGTGCCGGATGGGCCAGGGCCCCGCCATCCCGCCCGAGGTGTACCGCAGCGGTCCGGTGCGCTCCCTGGAGAACGCGGCCATCGACTACGCCTGCCTGCTCAACGACGTCTTCTCGTACCAGAAGGAGATCGAGTACGAGGGTGAGATCCACAACGCGATCCTCGTCGTCCAGAACTTCTTCCGCATCGGCTACCCGGCCGCGCTCGCCGTCGTCCACGACCTGATGACCCAGCGCATGCGGCAGTTCGAGCATGTAGCGGCACATGAACTGCCCGTGCTGTACGACGACTTCCAGCTGTCCGAGGAGGCGCGGGCGGCGATGGGCGACTATGTCCTCGACCTTCAGAACTGGCTCGCGGGCATCCTCAACTGGCATCGCGAGGTCGACCGTTACAAGGCCGAGTGGCTGGGCGGCCGGGCGCACGGCTTCGTCCCCGGCCAGGCACCGGGGCGGCTCCAGCTCACCGGCTGACGGCGTCCCCGCGCGCCCGGCGGCCCTCGCGAACCCGGTGGTCGCCGTATGTCCCGCGCGTCATGATGGCCCTGTGCCGACCGTCCGCCCCGGCCACCCCGGGCGGCCCGCGGGCCCCGCGTCCGGTCGGCTGTACGCCCCGCCGCCACGACCACACCCGGAGGCCCGGATGACCGGCAGCACGCCCGCGATCTTCACCGCCGAGGACTACCGCGCCCGGCTGACGCGCGCTACCCGCGCCGCCGCCGAGGCGGGGCTCGGGGGGCTGCTCGTGGCGCTGGGGCCGGACCTGGTCTGGCTCACGGGGTACGCGCCTCCCGTCACCGAGCGCCTCACCCTGCTGGTCCTCGTGCCCGGCCGTGAGCCCGTGCTCGTGGTCCCCGCGCTGGAGGCGCCCGACGCCGAGCGGGCCGCGGGCGCCCCCGCGCTCACCCTGCTGAAATGGACCGACGGCGAGGACCCGCACTCCCTCACCGCCGAGCTGCTCGGCCCCGGGGGCGGCGTCGGCGTCAGCGACAACACCTGGGCGCTGCATCTGCTGGCCCTCCAGCGGGTGCTGCCGGACCTCAGGTGCGCCGCGCTCACCGACGCGCTGCCCATGCTGCGGGCCGTCAAGGACCCCGCCGAGCTGGAACTGCTGGCCGCCGCCGGAGCCGCTGCCGACGCCGCCTTCGAGGAGATCCGCAAGCTGCCCTTCGCCGGGCGCCGCGAGGACGAGGTGGGGCGCGACCTCGCCGGGCTGCTGCGCCGGTTCGGGCACTCCCAGGTCGACTTCACCATCGTCGGCTCCGGCCCCAACGGTGCCAACCCGCACCACGAGGTCGGGGAGCGGGTCATCCGGCGCGGCGACATGGTCGTCCTCGACTTCGGCGGCCTCAAGGACGGCTACGGCTCCGACACCACACGCACCGTGCACGTGGGCGAGCCGACCGAGGAGGAGCGCCGGGTGCACGACATCGTGCGGGCCGCCCAGGAGGCCGGGTTCCGCGCCGTCCGGCCGGGCGCCACCTGCCAGGACGTCGACCGCGCCGCCCGCAGGGTGATCGAGGACGCGGGCTACGGGCCGTACTTCATCCACCGCACCGGACACGGCATCGGCGTCACCACCCACGAGCCGCCGTACATGATCGAGGGCGAGGAACAGCCGCTCGTGCCCGGCATGTGCTTCTCCGTCGAGCCCGGCATCTACCTGCCCGGCCGTTTCGGGGTGCGGATCGAGGACATCGTGACGGTGACGGAGGACGGCGGGCGCCGCCTGAACGACACCACCCGTGAGATGGTCGTGGTGGACTGAGCAGCGAACTCTTCCGACGACCTGCGGAACGGCGAGACACGACCCATGACCCGGCCACCGACCCCCACCGCGGACTCCGTGCGCGCACTGGTCCGCTCACTGCTCAGGAGCGGCACGGCGGAGGGGCTCCAGGTGCGGCCCGTCGTGGAGGGGAGGCCGTACACCTGGTGGGTCGGCTCCCGGCATGTGCTGCGGCTCGCCCCCGACCGCGAGGCGTCCGTACGGCTGCGCCGGGAGGCGCGGCTGCGCGATCTGGTGCGGCCGCACCTGCCCTTAGCCGTCCCGGCGGGTGCCGCGTACGGCGACTGGACGCCGGGTCTCGCCTGCACGCTCGACGCCCGGCTGCCCGGTGACTTCGGCGGCGGGCACGAGGTGTCCGCGCTCGGCGAGGCCGACCTCGCCGGGCTGCTCAATGGGCTCCGCGCGGTGCCGGTGCGGCAGGCCGAGACGCTTGGTGTGCCGCGCGTGGCCGCCCGGTCGCTGGGGGCGCTGCGCCGTATCGCCGCGCACGCGGCCGAGCGGCTGGCCGCGGCCGACGAGTTCGACACGGGACGGCTGCGTCAGCTCACGCCGTCCGGGGCCGCGCAGCTCACCGCGCAGGCGGGCCCGGCCGTCCTCACCCACCACCACCTCACCGACGAACATGTGCTGATCAGCGCGGACGGCCGGGTCCGCGCCGTCCTCGACTGGACCGGCGCGTCCCTGGGCGACCCGGCCGAGGACATCGCCGCCCTCGCCACCTCGGCCGGCGCCCCCGCCGCCGTCCGCGCCGCCACCCTCGCCGGCTACGGCCCACGCCCCTGCCTGCGCGGTCTCTGGCTCGCCCGCTGCGACACGGTGATCGCTCTGACCGAGCACCTCGACACGCCGGCCGCGGCCCCGCTGCGGGCCGCGCTGCTCAAGGCATGGGAGCCGATCATGCTGGAGCGGGTCACCGAGCTGAAGGAGGAGGAGTAGTCCCCGGCCCGGCAGGGGCCCGGTGGCCCTACGGCTGCGACAGCACCACGCAGGACTCGCCCGGCACCTGGAGCAGCCCGTCCGGACCGGGCGGCTCCACGGACTCGTCCCACGCGGCAAGGATCTCCAGCCGGCCCGTGCCAAGGGGGATGGCGGCGGGCTCCTTGCCCAGGTTGACCGCGACGCGGATGTCCCCCCGGCGGAAGGCCAGCCAGCGGGCGGCTTCGTCGTAGGCGACCCTGGTGTCCGCGAGGTCGGGGACCGTCAGGTCGGGGCGCTCGTGGCGCAGCGCGATGAGGCGGCGGTACCAGGCGAGGACGCGGGCGTGCGGGTCGCGGGCGGGCTCGGACCAGTCCAGGCAGGAGCGGTCGCGGGTGGCCGGGTCCTGGGGGTCGGGGACCTCCTCCTCGGCCCAGCCGTGGGACGCGAACTCCCGCCTTCTGCCCCGCCGTACGGCCTCGGCCAGCTCGGGGTCGGTGTGGTCGGTGAAGTACTGCCAAGGGGTGCCGGCCGCCCACTCCTCACCCATGAACAGCATCGGGGTGAGCGGCGAGGTCAGGGTCAGCGTGGCGGCGCAGGCCAGCAGGCCGGGGGAGAGGGTGGCGGCGAGGCGGTCGCCCTGGGCGCGGTTGCCGATCTGGTCGTGGGTCTGGCTGTAGCCCAGCAGCCGGTGTCCGCTCAGCCGGGCCCGGTCCAGCGGGCGGCCGTGGGCCCGGCCCCGGAAGCTGGACCAGGTGCCGTCGTGGAAGTAGCCGCCGGTCAGGGTCTTGGCCAGCGCGGCGAGCGGGGCGCGGGCGAAGTCGGCGTAGTAGCCCTGGGACTCGTCCGTCAGGGCGGTGTGCAGGGCGTGGTGGAAGTCGTCGTTCCACTGGGCGTGCAGGCCGAGGCCGTGCTCCGCGCGCGGGGTGATCAGCCGGGGGTCGTTGAGGTCGGACTCCGCGATCAGGAACAGCGGGCGGTCCACCTCCTCGCCCAGGGCGTCCACGGCGGCCGACAGCTCCTCCAGGAAGTGCAGGGCGCGATCGTCGTGCAGCGCGTGGACCGCGTCCAGCCGCAGCCCGTCCAGCCGGTAGTCCCGCAGCCAGGCCAGCGCGCTGTCCCGGAAGTAGCCGCGCACCTCGTCGGAGCCCGGCGCGTCCAAGTTCACGGCGGCGCCCCACGGGGTCTGGTGCGTCTCGGTGAAGTACGGCCCGAAGGAGGGGAGTCGGTTGCCGGAGGGGCCCAGGTGGTTGTGGACCACGTCCAGGACGACACCGAGGCCCAGTTCATGCGCCCGGTCCACGAACCGCTTCAGTGCCCCGGGGCCGCCGTACGGCTCGTGCACCGCCCACGGCGCCACCCCGTCGTACCCCCAGCCGTGCCGCCCGGGGAAGGAGCAGAGAGGCATCAACTCGACGTGGGTGACGCCCAGTTCCCGAAGGTGGTCGAGCCGTCCGGCGGCCGAGTCCAGCGTGCCCTCGGGGGTGTACGTGCCCACGTGCAGCTCGTACAGCACCGCGCCCGGCAGCCCGCGCCCAGGCCAGTCGGCCCGCCACTCGTACCGGTCCTGGTCCACGACCGCGCTCAGCCCCTCCGGGCCGTCCGGGAGGCGCCGCGAGCACGGGTCGGGCAGGACAGGGCCGTCGTCCAGCGCGAAGCCGTAGCGCGTGCCGTCCGCCGCGTCCGCCTCGGCCGTCCACCAGCCGGCCCGCTGGGGATCGGGTTCCATCGCCCGTGTGACGCCCTCGCACTGGAGCGCGACCCGGCCTGCCTGTGGTGCCCACACCTCGAACTTCACGGACGGTTCCCCTTCGTCTGCTCACCGTGATGCAGTCCGTCCATCGTGCCGCGAATTCGATCAATCCGCCTTCTGATCCGGGCTTTCCGGCCGAGTGTCGTGGAAGTGGGCGCGCCGGGACGCCGGTTGCCGCTTCTGGACACCTCGGGGTGCGCTGCCCGACAATCACGAACGTGACGTCGTCCTTCGAATTCCCCGTGTATCCCGTACGGGTCTCCGACGCGGAACGTGACAAGGCGCTGCGGGTACTGCGGGACGGCGTCGCCCTGGGCCGGCTGTCGCACGACACGTTCGCGCACCGCGTGGAGCTGGTCCTCGCCGCGCGCAGCTCTCGTGAACTCGCCGTGCTCACCGCCGATCTGCGGGACGGCAACCGGCTGAGCCGCGCCCTGTTCGGCACCGTGGAGGCCGTGTCCGGCTTCTCCGTCCGACTGCGCCGGGCCTGGCACGCCGAGCGGCTGCCCAAGCTGCTGCTGCCCCATCCCGCGCACGGCCATCCGCTGCGCATCGGCCGCGACCCCGCCAACGGGCTCCGGCTCAACCACGACACCGTATCCCGCGTGCACGCCGAGCTGCGCCACCAGGGCGGGATATGGGTGCTGCGGGACCTCGGCTCCACCAACGGCACCACCGTCAACGGGCGCCGGGTGCTGGGCGCGGTCGCGGTGCGCGAGGGGGACCTCGTCGGCTTCGGCACGGTCTCCTACCGGCTCGCCGCCGACTGACGGACCCGACTCGAACTGGTGTGCCGCGCGGCCGGTGTCCTGGCTGCCGTTCGGGTGAGGCGGACTGGCGCGGCCCGGCCGTCGTGCCGATGCACCGGACATGAACCGTCCGACACGCACGGCGGCGCTCGCCGCCGCCCTCATGGCCACCTGTCTGCTCACCCCCGGCGCCACGGCCCACGCGGCACCCGGTGACTGGCTCTCCCTCACCGTCACGCGGCCCGGTACCACCGGCGGCGGCACCCGCGCCGCCCTGCTGCTCTGCGACCCGCCACAGGGTCACCCGAAGGCCGCCGAGGCATGCGCGCAACTCGCGGCGGCCGACGGTGACTTCAGCCGCCTCGGCGACAGCGGCACCAGGTGCCCGCTGATCTACGCACCGGTACGCGCCCAGGCCCACGGCCGCCGGCACGGCAGGCAGGTCGAGTACGACCGGACGTACGGCAACGCGTGCGAGCTGCGCGCGGCGACGGGTGACGTCTTCACCCTGGCCGGCTGACGACAAGGCCGGGTGGCCTCGGCTGACGACAAGGCACGGGTGGCTTCCCGCCACCCGGCCCGTCCCGCGCGCTCAGTCCGCGTCGCCCGCCTCGTCCACCCGCTCCAGCAGTCCCACCGGCAGCGCGGAGAACAGGTCCTCTGCGCGCGCCTCGCCGGTGAACTCGCGCTCCGGGGCGAGGGCGTCCCGCCAGCGGCCGGGCGGCAGCGGGAGACGGGTGTCACGCCAGCCACCCGCCTCCTCCAGATGCACGGAGAGCCGGGTCACCGCCGTGATCACCTCCCCGGAGCGGGAGAACGCCAGCACGTGCTCGGCCGACGGCCCCTCGGCGAGCAGCGGGGCGTAGGCCCCCTCCCGGCCGAAGACCTCCGGACGCCGCGCCCGGAGCCGGAGCGCGGCCCTGGTCAGCGCCTCCTTCTCACCCGGCGCGCCCGGCGGGAAGGGCACGGGACGCCGGTTGTCGGGGTCCACCAGCGCCCGGTACTCGCTCTCCGTGCCCTGGTACACGTCCGGCACGCCCGGCATGGTCAGGTGGACCAGCGCGGTGCCCAGCACGTTGGCCCGGATGTGCGGCTCCAGCGTCTTGCGGAAGGCGGCCACCCGTTCACCCGGCGGACCGCAGGGCCCGGCGGCGACGAACGCGGCCACCGCGTCCTCGTACGGCGGCTCCTGCTCGGTCCAGCTCGTGTACATGCCCGCCTCGCGGACGTGCTTCAGCAGCGCCTCGCGGACCCGCTCCTCCTCGGCCGGGCCGAGTCCGAACACCGTCTGCCAGGCGGCCCAGGCCAGTTGGCGGTCGGGGACCACCTCCGGTTCCCGGCTCACCTCGGCGAGCAGCTTGGCCCAGCGGCCGGGGCACTCGGTGAGCACGTTCAGCGCCGCCCGCACGTCCGCGCTGCGCTTGGTGTCGTGCGTGGTGACCACCGTGCCGGTGTCCGGCCAGTGGCTCGCCAGGTGCGCGCAGTAGGCGTGGAACTCCGCCGGGGAGACCCCCACCCGGCCGGGATCGCCGCCGACCTCGGTCGCGGAGAGCAGCGGGACGTAGCGGTAGAACGCCGTGTCCTCCACCGACTTGGCCCGCAGCGCGGACGCGGTCTGTGCGAACCGGGCGCGGAACTCGGTGAGTTCGGGCAGCCTGCCGTCATCCGGACCGATCAGCAGCCCGCGCACCAGGTCGACCGCGTCGGCCTCGTCCGCCACCGCGAACGCTCGCCGGGCGTCGGCCGCGGCCTCCTCGGTGACGACCCCGGCCGCGTCCTCGGACGTGTACGGCCGGTACACCCGCATCCGGACCAGCAGTTCCTCCAGCGCCGTGCGCAGCGCCCAGGGGGCCCGGTCGCGCAGGGACAGGTCCGAGGAAGCGGCGCACAGCCGGACCGCCGAGCGGGTGAGCCGGTCGGCCTCGGCGGCCAGCTCATGGGTGAGCACCTTGTACGCGGCCCGGCGCGCGGTGGCGTCCCAGTCGCCGCCCCGGTCGAGCTGCGGGGCGGCGAACGCACGGTAGTGGGCGTCGAGTTCGGCGGCGCCGGCCGGGCCGGTGAAGACGCCGTCGATGCGGCGCAGGGCGTCGTACCCGGTGGTTCCGGCGACGGGCCAGGAGTCGGGCAGGTGCTCCTCGTCGGCGAGGATCTTCTCCACCACCGTCCAGCGGCCCCCGGTCGCCTCGTCCAGCCGGGCCAGGTAGGCGTCGGGGTCGGCGAGACCGTCCGGGTGGTCGACGCGCAGGCCGTCGAGCACGTCCTCCGCCAGCAACTGGAGGATCTTGCCGTGGGTGGCGTCGAAGACCTCGGGGTCCTCCACCCGCACCCCGATCAGCTCGGAGATGCTGAAGAAGCGCCGGTAGTTCAGCTCGGTGCGGGCCAGCCGCCACCACACCGGGCGGTACCACTGGGCGTCCAGCAGCTCGGGCAGCGGCAGGCCCTCGGTGCCGGAGCGCAGCGGGAAGAGGTGGTCGTGGTAGCGCAGCATGCCGTCGTCGGCCACCAGGTGCTCCCGCTCGGCGCCGATGGGCCCGCCGAGCAGCGGCAGCAGCACCTGGCCGCCCCGCGAGGTCCAGTCGATGTCGAACCAGCGCGCGTACGGCGACTCGGGGCCCTCGCGGAGCACCTCCCACAGGGCACGGTTGTACCGGGGTGCCATCGCCATGTGGTTCGGCACGATGTCCACCACCAGACCGAGCCCGTGCTCCCGCGCGGTGCGGGACAGCGCCCTCAGCCCGTCCTCGCCGCCCAGCTCCGCGCGCACCCGCGCGTGGTCCACCACGTCGTAGCCGTGGGTGGAGCCGGGGACGGCCTCCAGGACGGGGGACAGATGCAGGTGCGAGACGCCCAGCGACGCCAGATAGGGCACGGCCGCCTCCGCGGCGGCGAAGGGGAACGAGGGCTGGAGCTGTAGGCGGTAGGTGGCCGTGGGCACCCCTGGTCCGGGTCGCACTGAAGTCATGCAGAGCTACGTACCCCGCCTGCGGCTCTTCGTGTCATCCGGCGGGGCATCCGGGCCCGGGGGGACCTGCCGCCGGCCGGGGACACGGTGGTGTGTCCCCGGCCGGCGCGGGCTACGCGGGGCGCTGGAGCACGGTCAGGCTGCGGTCCGGCAGGGTGAGGTGCTCGCCGGCCACCACCTTCGGACCGGTGCCCGGCGGCAACCCCTCGGGCCGGGCGGTGTCCACCACCACCTGCCACAGCTTGCCGTGGTCCACCGGCACCATGAAGTCCAACTGCTTGTGCGAGGCGTTGAACATCAGCAGGAACGAGTCGTCCGCGATCCGCTCCCCGCGCGGGCCCGGCTCGGAGATCGCGTTGCCGTTCAGGAACACGGCCAGTGCGGAGGCGGGTGCCGAGTCCCAGTCCGCCTGGGCCATCCGCTCACCCTCAGGAGTGAACCAGGCGACGTCCGACAGCTCGTCCTGGGTGCCCTCCACCGGGCGCCCGTGCAGGAAGCGGCGGCGCCGGAACACCGGGTGCTCGCTGCGCAGCTCCACCATCGCCCGGGTGAACTCCAGCAGCGCGGCCCGCTCGTCGCCCTCCGTCTCCGCCGGCTCGGGCCAGTCCACCCAGGAGATCTCGTTGTCCTGGCAGTAGGCATTGTTGTTGCCGCGCTGGGTGCGGGCGAACTCGTCGCCGTGGCTGATCATCGGCACGCCCTGGGACAGCATCAGCGTGGCGATGAAGTTACGCGTCTGCCGCGCGCGCAGCTCGCGTACCGCCGGGTCGTCGGTGTCGCCCTCCACCCCGCAGTTCCAGGACCGGTTGTGGCTCTCGCCGTCCCGGTTCTCCTCGCCGTTGGCCTGGTTGTGCTTGTCGTTGTACGAGACGAGGTCGTGCAGGGTGAAGCCGTCGTGGCAGGTGACGAAGTTGATCGAGGCCAGCGGGCGCCGGCCGTCGTCCTGGTAGAGGTCGGAGGAGCCGGTGAGCCGGGACGCGAACTCCGCGATCGCGCGCGGCTCCCCGCGCCACAGGTCCCGCACGGTGTCCCGGTACTTGCCGTTCCACTCGGTCCACAGCGGCGGGAAGTTGCCCACCTGGTAGCCGCCCTCGCCGACGTCCCACGGCTCCGCGATCAGCTTCACCTGCGAGACCACCGGGTCCTGCTGGACCAGGTCGAAGAAGGACGAGAGCCGGTCCACCTCGTGGAACTGCCGGGCCAGCGTGGCCGCGAGGTCGAAGCGGAAGCCGTCGACATGCATCTCGGTCACCCAGTACCGCAGCGAGTCCATGATCATCTGAAGGACGTGCGGCGAGCGCATCAGCAGGCTGTTGCCGGTGCCCGTGGTGTCCATGTAGTAGCGCGGATCATCGGTGAGCCGGTAGTACGAGGGGTTGTCGATGCCCTTGAACGACAGGGTCGGGCCCAGGTGGTTGCCCTCGGCGGTGTGGTTGTAGACCACGTCGAGGATGACCTCGATCCCGGCCTCGTGCAGCGCCCGCACCGCCGACTTGAACTCCAGCACCTGCTGGCCCCGGTCGCCCCAGGAGGCGTACGCGTTGTGCGGGGCGAAGAAGCCGATGGTGTTGTAGCCCCAGTAGTTGTTCAGGCCCGCGTCGACCAGGCGGTGGTCGTTGACGAACTGGTGGACCGGCATCAGCTCCAGCGCCGTCACCCCGAGCCGGGTCAGATGCTCGATCACCGCCGGGTGGGCGAGCCCCGCGTAGGTGCCGCGCAACTCCTCCGGCAGCCCGGGATGGCGCATGGTCAGGCCCTTCACATGGGCCTCGTAGATCACGGTGCGGTGGTAGTCGGTGCGCGGCGGGCGGTCGTCGCCCCAGTCGAAGTACGGGTTGATCACCACCGAGCTCATGGTGTGCGGCGCGGAGTCCAGGTCGTTGCGCCGGTCGGGGGCGCCGAAGTGGTAGCCGTACACCTCCTCGCCCCACCGCACCGCGCCGCTGACCGCCTTCGCGTACGGGTCGAGCAGCAGCTTCGCCGAGTTGCAGCGCAGCCCCCGCTCGGGTGCGAAGGGGCCGTGCACCCGGAACCCGTACCGCTGTCCCGGCATCACGCCGGGCAGGTACGCGTGCCGGACGAACGCGTCGCTCTCGCGCAGTTCCACCGCCGTCTCGGAGCCGTCGTCGTGCAGCAGACACAGCTCCACTCGGTCCGCGGCCTCGGTGAAGACCGCGAAATTGGTACCGGCACCGTCATAGGTGGCACCGAGGGGATACGCCTCTCCAGGCCAGACCTGCATGCGCTCGACTCTTCCAGGTGCGGGGCCCCGCTGGGGGCGCGTTGGCGGCGAGTCTCCCCGAAAGTGAGGGCGCCTGATAACTGCCGCCCTCCGCTGCCGGCCGACCCATGGTCATGGATCACCTCTACCCCCACCCGAAGGAGGGAAGCCGCCGCCGGCCCGGTGAGCCGGACCTGATCCCGGCCCCGCCGGGAGCCCCGGACGGGAGCCGCCGGTGCCCGGGGCGCTCACCAGCGCCGCGCCGCCCGGAGGGCGGTCCGCGCCGCTATGACTCCGCTCACTCCCTCCGCTCCGGAACGCCCGGAACGGCCACGGACACCGGGCAGGCCGGGAAACCGACCTGTCCATCCGGCTGCACCGCCGACCGCTCGCGGAGTACCCTTCCTTGATCGTTGGGACGGGGAAGGTCCGGGGGACGGAAGGCGGTGCGGGGTGGGCTCGGGAGGGCTGGAGCTGCCCCCTGGTGGCGAGGGTCACGAGGGGAGCGGTTCCACGGACGTCCCGCCCGGCGCGGTGTCCCTGGCGCGTCCGATGGGCGCGGGGTCGATCGGACCGGAACTGGAGTGGGACGCGGGCGCCTGGCTGGAGGTGCGCACCCGGGCCCAGCGGGCGGGCCGCGCCTACATCTGGCTCAACCTCGTCGAGCAGCGGCTCCGCGCCGTCGTGGCCGCCGTGCTGCGCCCCGTCTACGAACCCGTGCACGGCGACGACTGGGTGGTGGCCGCCGCCGGCCCGGCCGGACAGGAGTGGGTGCAGCGGGCCGTCGCGGTACGCGAAGTCAGCCGCCGCAAGGGGTACTTGCTCGACCCGGCCGACGACAACGTGCTCAGTTTCCTGACGTTGCCCCAGCTGCGCGAACTCATGGTGCAGCACTGGCCGTGCTTCGAGCCGTACTTCGACCAGCGCCGGGACCTCGAACTCGCCCTGGACGAGCTGGAGGTGACCCGCAATGTCGTCTCCCGCAACCGGGCGCTGTCCGAGGCGGTGCTGAACCAGGCCGAGCGCGCCTCCGCACGGCTGCTGGAGTTGCTCGGCTCGGCCGGTGACGTGCCCTCGGCGGCCCGGCTCCCGGTGGACGCGGTCGAGGACCTGGTCGGCGACCGGTACGCGGACGTGGTCGCCGTGCACTCCGACCGGGTGCGGCTGATGGGCCAGTTCCCGGCCGAGGACCTGTTCGGCGGGGCCCGCCGGCTGGACGCCATCGGTATCGGACTCAACCTGCTGGTGCAGAACTTCTCCGGCCGCCGTCTGGTCCGCCTCGCGGAGTCCGGCTGCCGGGTCCGGCTGCTCTTCCTCAACCCGGCCTCCAGCGCGGTCAAACGCCGGGAGCGTGAACTCGGTATGCGACGCGGGGAGTTGGCTCGGTCGGTCGAGATGAACATCCTGCACATGCGCCGGGTGCGCTCCCGGCTGCGCGACCCCGGCGCCTTCGAGATCCGGGTGTACGACGAGACACCGCGCTTCACCGCCTACCTGGTGGACGGTGACGGTGCCGACGGCATCGGCGTGGTGCAGTCCTATCTGCGCGGCGCGCGCGGCATGGAGTCGCCGGTGCTGGTGCTGCGGGGCGGCAGCCGGGTGGTGAAGTCGGACCAGGCGGGCGAAACCGGAATATTCCCCACCTACCGGGAGGAGTTCGAGGCGGCCTGGGCGGACTCGCGGCCGGTGTCCTGAGGGGCGGCCGGCGGCGGGCGGCCCGGAGCGTTGTCAGTGCCCCGTGTCATGGTGGAGGCCACTGGGGGAACGCACCACCAAGAAGGGGGGCCGCCCATGGGCTGGCACCGGGAGCCGCTGATCGGCTTCGACCTGGAGACGACCGGGACCGATCCGCGTCAGTCGCGCATCGTCACGGGCGCCGTGCTGGAGGTCAGGGCCGGCGAGCCCCTGGGCCGCCGCGAATGGCTGGCCGATCCGGGCGTGGAGATCCCGGCCGAAGCGGTCGCCGTGCACGGCATCAGCAACGAGCGCGCCACGGCCGAGGGCCGCCCGGCCGACCAGGTGGCCGACGCCATCGCCGGCGCCCTGGTCTCCGCCTGGGACTCGGGCCTGCCGGTCGTCGCGTACAACGCCGCCTTCGACCTCACCCTGCTCTCCGCCGAGCTGCGCAGACACCGCCTGCCCTCGCTCGCCGAGCGGCTGGGCGGCCGGGCCCCGGCCCCGGTCATCGACCCGTACACCATCGACCGCCGGGTCGACCGCTACCGCCGGGGCAAGCGGAACCTGGAAGCGGTCTGCGCGGAGTACGGGGTCGTGCTCGACGGGGCCCACGACGCCTCGGCCGATGCCCTGGCCGCCGCCCGGCTCGCCACGGCGATAGCCGAGCGGCACCCGAAGATAGCCGGGCTCGGCGCGGCGGAGCTGCACCGCAGCCAGATCGAGTGGTACGCCGAATGGGCCGCCGACTTCGAGGCGTTCCTGCGGGGCAAGGGCGAGGCGGACGCGGTGATAGACCGCGTCTGGCCGCTGCGCGAGCTGACGGACGCCGCTGTGCCGTAGGCCGTGCCGGGCCGGCTCAGAACGGGTACCAGCGCACCGACTCGTCCCCGTCCCTGAGGGACGCCACCCGCCGCTCGAACTCCGCGCGCGCCTTCGGGTTCGCCGGGGCGTGCTGGGCGACCCAGGCGCAGCTCGCCGTCTCGCGGGCGCCGCGCAGCACGGAGCAGCCGTCCCACTCGCGCACGTCCCAGCCGTAGGCCGAGGTGAAGGCGTCGTAGGCGTCTGCGGGCAGGCCGTAGCGGTCGCGGGAGAGGGCCATCACCACGAGGTCGTGCTCGCGCAGGTCGGCGGAGAAGGTCTCCAGGTCCACCAGGACCGGGCCGTCCGGGCCGATGTGCACATTGCGGGGCAGCGCGTCCCCGTGGATCGGGCCCGGCGTCAGACGGGGGGTCAGCGCGGCGACGGCCGAGGCGAAACCGTCGCGGCGGGCGCGTAGACAGGCGGCGTCCCCGGGGTCGATCGCGTCGCCCGCGAGCCGAAGCCAGCGCTCCACCCCGCCCAGCAGCTCGCGGCGCGGCAGCGGCACGGGAGGCGCGGGCAGCGCGTGCACCAGCCGCAGCAGCCCGGCCAGGTCACGGGGTTCGGCGGGGCGCACCGCGTCGGGCAGCCGGTGCCAGACGGTCACCGGATGGCCGTCGACCAGCAGCGCTTCGGGCTCGGCGGCGCGCACCGCGGGTACCCCGGACTCGGCAAGCCAGCCGGCCACGGCCAGCTCGCGGCGGGCCCGGTCGAGCAGCTCGGCGTCCCGGCCGACCTTGACCACCAGGTCCCCGGCGGCGAACACCGCGTTCTCGCCGAGGGCGAGGAGGCGGGCGTCCGCCGCCGGGGGCAGCACCTCCCCCCGGGCCAGTACCGCCCGCGCCCGTGCCTCGTCCATCGTCCGCCTCCGTGCCCGTTTCCGTGCCGCCTGCCGTGCCGGGCGGCCCCGCTCGCGGCCAGTCTCGCATTCGCACAGGTCGGGCGGTGTGCGCGGTCCCTGGAGGGGGCGCGCTGCCTTCACGACCCTGAACACGCCGACCGAACCAGGGAAAGGGAATGCTTCCAGGGGCTACCGTGCGTTCGGTCGTGGCTATCGTGGGCTGATGACGACTACGTACGTGGCGCTGCTGCGCGGGATCAACGTCGGCGGCAACAAGAAGCTCCCGATGGCCGACCTGCGAACCCTCCTGACCGGGCTGGGCCATGACGACGTACGCACCCATCTCCAGAGCGGCCAGGCCGTGTTCACCGCCTCCCAGGGGGAAGCGGACGGGCTCGCTGGAGAGTTGAGCGCGGCCATCGAGCAGCGGTTCGGCTTCCCGGTCGGGGTGATCGTGCGGGACCATGCCTATCTGACGGCGGTCGCGGACGCCTGCCCGTTCCCCGCCGACGCGCTGGAGCCGAAGCAACTGCACGTCACCTACTTCTCCGCACCGGTGGACCCCGAGCGCTTCGCCGGCATCGACACCGCCGCCCGCCTCCCCGAGGAGTTCCGCCTCGGCGACCGCTGTCTGTACCTGTACGCACCCGACGGACTCGGCAGCTCCAAGCTCGGTGAGGAGCTGGCGCGCCCGCGCCTCACCAAGGGCCTGATCGCCACCACCCGCAACTGGAACACCGTGCGCAAACTGGTCGAGCTGACCGGCTGAGGGCGCCTATACCAGACTCAACCCCTATTCATCCCAAAGTGGTTGATTGCTGGTGACGTCGGCCGCCAGGTGGGTAACGTCGCCGTCCGAGCCGACCCGGCACGCACCCCTCGCCGCAGCCCGGCCCCCGCAAGGCCCCCGGATCAGGAGTGAGGACACAGACATGAACGCGTACAACCACCCCGGCAGCACCTCCGGCCGCCCGGTACCCGGCGGTGACGGCACCGACCTGGAGACCCTGATCCGGCTCGCCGACGGGCTCGTCGCCGCGCTGCACGCCGAGTACCCGGTGCTCCTCGCCCACGGGGAGGTCATCGCGGCCGAGCTGGCCCTCGCTGCCGACGACGGCTTCCCGCCCAACCGAGGCCGCATCCGGCATCAGCTGGACGACCTCTGCATCGGCGCCGCCGCCGGTACCGGCACCCTCGAGTACACCCGGCGGCTGACGACCGCGCTCAACCTGTAGAACGCGCTCAGGCCCCCGCGGCCACCGGGCGGGTCCGCAGCGCCTCGGCGTACCGGTCGAGCAGCACCCGGGCCACCTCCGGCGCCGGGCCCAGCACGGCGGCCAGCACATCCGCGTCCGCCGCACCCCGCGCGATCCGGTCCGGCAGGAAGCCCGGCGCCAGGACGTAGGGTGCGACGGCCACCCGCCCGCACCCCTCGGCGCGCAGCTCGCGTACGACGTCCTCGGTGCGCGGGGGCAGGGCGGAGGCGAACGCGGGCCGCACCGCGCGCCAACCGGTGTGCGACCACTCCCGCGCGATGCCGGCGATCACCGCGACCGCCTCCGCGTCGGAGGACCCCGCCGAGGCCAGCACGACCCCGGTCGAGGACTTGTCGGCGGGGCTCAGCCCCGCCTCGTACAGGCGCCGTTCCAGTGCCGAGACCAGCAGGGGCGACGGGCCGAGCACCTCCGCCTGCCGGATACGCATCCCGCGTGGCGCCTCCCGCAGCACCGCCGGGATGTCGGCCTTGGCGTGGAAGGCGCGGGTCAGCAGCAGCGGCTGCGCCACCACCTCACGCACCCCTTCGGCCGCCAGGGACGCGAGCACCCCGCTCACCGAGGGCACCACGAAGTCCAGGAAGCCGGTCACCACCCGCAGGTCCGGCCGCAGGGACCGGACCCGCGCGACCAGGGCGTGCACGGTCGCGGCATGCCGGGGATCACGGCTGCCGTGGGCGACGACGACGAGAACGGGCTTGTGCGTCACAGGAGTTCAGCTCTTCACCAGCAGGCCCCGGCTACGCAGCACCCACCGCTCCAGCGGACTGAAGACCAGCAGATCGACCGCGATGCCGACGAACAGGATCAGCAGGATGGCCTCGAACACCATGGCCATGTCGAGGGCGTTGCGGCCGTTCTCCAGCAACTGGCCGAGGCCGACGCCCAGATCCGGGAAGGACGCGATGATCTCCGCCGCCATCAGCGAGCGCCAGGCGAACGCCCAGCCCTGCTTCATCCCGGCCACATAGCCGGGCAGCGCGGCGGGCAGCGTGATGTGCCAGACCCCGCGCAGCCCGCCGGCGCCCATGGTGCGGCCCGCCCGCAGGAACAGCGGCGGCACCTGGTCGATGCCGGACACCAGGCCGTTGGCGATGGACGGCACCGCGCCGAGCAGGATCACCGCGTACATCATCGAGTTGTTCAGGCCCAGCCAGATCACCGCCGGCGGCACCCACGCCACCGACGGCAGCGACTGGAGCCCCGACAGGATCGGGCCGATGGCCGCGCGGACGAACCTGACCCGCGCCACCAGCAGCCCCAGCGGGGTGCCGATCAGCAGTGCCAGGCCGAAGCCGAGCAGACCGCGCGAGACGCTGGTCCAGATGTAGCCGAGGAGCTTGCCCTCCAGCCAGTCCTGCTGGACCACGTCCCACACCGCCCGCGGCGCGGGCAGCTTGGTGGGGTCGGAGACGACCCCGAAGGACACCAGACCCTGCCACACCAGCACCACCACCAGCACGGCGATGACCGGCGGCACGACCTTGGTGACCAGGGTCTGCCTCAACGGTGTCCGCGTGCCGCGCTGGGTCTCCAGGGCGTCGAGGCCCGCCTCCACGCTCCCCGTGTCGGCGGCCGGGCTCGTGTCAGTGCTGGCCATGGCGGCGGATCTCCCCTCGCAGCGCCTCGGTGATCTCCAGGGACAGTTCCGCCACGGGGGCGTCCTCGATGCGGCGCGGCTGCGGGATGTCCACCGTCCACTCGCGCGCCACCTTGCCCGGCCGGGAGGACAGCAGCACGACCCGCTGGGCCAGCCGCACCGCCTCCCGCACGTTGTGCGTCACGAACAGCACGGACAGCCCGGTCTCCGTCCAGATCCGGGTCAGCTCGTCGTGCAGCACGTCCCGGGTGATGGCGTCGAGCGCGGCGAACGGCTCGTCCATCAGGAGCAGTCCGCTCTCCTGCGCCAGCGCGCGGGCCAGCGCCACCCGCTGCCGCATACCGCCGGAGAGTTCGTGCACCCGCTTGCCGTACGCGCCCTTCAGCCGGACCAGTTCGAGCAGCGACTCGGTCCTGTCACGGCGGTCGGCCTTGGGTACGCCCCGCAGCCGCAGGGCGAGTTCGATGTTCTTGCCCGCGGTCAGCCACGGGAAGAGGGCGTGCTCCTGGAACATCAGCGCCGGGCGGCCGTCGGTGCCGATGGACCCGGTGCTGGGCCGGTCCAGGCCCGCCACCAGGTTGAGCAGGGTCGACTTTCCGCAGCCCGAGGCCCCCAGGAGGGTGACGAACTCGCCGGGCGCGACATCGAGGCTGATGTCGTCCAGCACGAGCTGCTGCCCGCCCGGTCCCGGAAAGGACTTCGAGACGTGGTCGAGGCGGGCGGCGTACTCGACCGCCGGGCCGGCCTCGGCGACGTTGGTGGCCATGGTCGTCACCTCCTGGGGACTCATCGGTTCGCGCCGGTCAGTCGGTGCCGAGCCCGGCGGCGTCGACCTTGGGGGCGCCCTCGGCGCCGAGGACCTTGTTGAGCAGGGTCAGGTCGTAGATGCCCTTCAGGTCGGGCTTCTTCAGCAGACCCGCCTTGACCGCGTGCTCGGCCTCGGTGCTCAGGGTCGCGGCCAGCGGGTCGTCGGTGGTCTGGATCGACTTCCACGCCGGGTCCAGCACCGCCGGGGGCAGCGACTTGCCGGAGTCCGCCTCCAGCTGCTTGTTCGCCGCGTCCTTCGCCGCGTCCGGGTTGGCCTTGATCCACTTGTTGGTGCGCACCGAGGCCCGCAGGACCGCCTCGACGGCCTTCGGGTGGGCCTTGAGGAACTTCTGCGACACGATGATGTTGGTGATCACGAACTTCTTGTCCGGCCACAGGTCGGACTCGTCCAGCAGCACCTTGCCGCCCAGGGCGATCAGCTTGGACGCGGTCGGCTCCGGCACCCAGGCGCCGTCCACGGAACCGGCCTTGAAGGCGTCCGGGGTCACCTTGTTGTCGCTGCGGACCACGGTGACATCACCCTTGCCGCTCTGCGCGTCGACCTTGTAGCCCTGCTCCGCTGCCCAGTTGAGGAAGGCGACGTCCTGGGTGTTGCCGAGCTGGGGCGTGGCGATCCGCTTGCCCTTGACGTCCTTGACGGACTTGACCTTCTTGGGGTTCACGACCAGCTTCACCCCGCCCGACGCCGAACCGCCGATGATCTTCAGGCTGCGACCGCCGGACTTGGTGTAGCCGTTGATCGAGGGGGAGGGGCCGATCCAGCCGATGTCGATGGAGCCGGAGTTGAGCGCCTCGATCTCGGAGGGGCCGGCGTTGAAGGTGGCGTAGTCGGCCTTGGTGGCGCCCAGTTCCTTCTGGAAGAGCCCCTGCTGGCGGCCGACCAGGGCGGTGGCGTGGGTGAGGTTGCCGAAGTAGCCGATCTTGACGGAGTCCAGGCCGTCGATCTTCTTGGCCCCGGAGGCGACCTTCTGGTCGGTGGCGTCGTCCTTGGACTCGGACCCGTAGCCGCAGGCCGCGAGGGCCAGCAGGGGGAGTACGGCGAGAACGGTCAGACCGCGGCGCGGCAGCGGCGAACGGGTGGCAGGCACGGGAGGCGTTTCCTCTCGGTGGCCCGGCGGTCACGGCGGTCAGGCCGTGGCCGGGAGGTCGATGGGTCTTCGTCGTCGCAACCGGGACGTCGTCGGGTGGGGGGACGGAGTTGCGTGGGGGAGCAGGGCGCGCGAGCGGTGCGCGTACGTCAGCGCGCACATCGCGCGACGCCGCCCTGCCCGGAGCCGAGCGCGCCGCTGCCGATGCGGCCGCCCTCCTTGGCGAACGTCGAGAAGACCTCGGTGTACTGCATGATCAGAAGTCCCACCCGTCGTCGTCCGTGTCCGCAACCGGTTCGGGCGCGGCGAAGGACTCGCCGACCATGCCCGCGGTCAGGGTGGTGCCGTCGTTCGGGTCGATCAGGATGAAGGAGCCGGTGCGGCGCGAGTCCGCGTAGGAGTCGACCGGCAGCGGCTCGGCGGTACGGATCTTCACCCGGCCGATGTCGTTGGCGGCCAGTGTCCCCGGATGCGGATGCAGGGACAGGTCGGCCAGGGTGAGCCGGGACGGGATGTCCTTGACGATCGCCTTCACCGTGCGGGTGCCGTGCTTGAGCAGCACCCGGTGGCCGACGGTCAGCGGCTGGTCGGCGACATGGCAGACGGTCGCCTCCACGTCCTGGGTGGTCGCGGGCGCGTCCTCGCTCGGCACGATCAGGTCGCCGCGCGAGACGTCCACGTCGTCCGCCAGCAGCACGGTCACCGACTGGCTGGTCCATGCCACGTCCACCGGCTCGCCCAGCAGGTCGATCCCGGCGATCCGGCTGGTGCGGCCGGACGGCAGCACCGTGACCTCCTCGCCCACCCGGAAGCTCCCGGAGGCGATCTGCCCGGCGTAGCCCCGGTAGTCGGGGAGTTCGGCGGTCTGCGGGCGGATCACGTACTGCACCGGCAGCCGGGCGTGGCAGTGCGCCAGGTCGTGGGTGACCGGCACCGTCTCCAGGTGCTCCAGCACGGTCGGGCCGCCGTACCAGTCCATCCGGGCGGAGGCGTCGACCACGTTGTCCCCGGCGAGCGCCGAGATCGGGATCGCGGTGACCTCCGGGACACCCAGCTCGGTCGCGTACGCCGTGAACTCCTCCGCGATGGCCGCGAAGACCCGCTCCTCGTAGCCCACCAGGTCCATCTTGTTCACCGCCAGCACCACGTGCGGCACCCGCAGCAGGGCGGCGATGGCCGCGTGCCGGCGGGTCTGCTCGACCACGCCGTTGCGGGCGTCGACCAGGACCACCGTCAGTTCGGCGGTGGAGGCGCCGGTGACCATGTTCCGGGTGTACTGCACATGGCCTGGGGTGTCGGCCAGGATGAACCGGCGGCGCGGGGTGGCGAAGTAGCGGTAGGCCACGTCGATGGTGATGCCCTGCTCCCGCTCGGCCCGCAGGCCGTCGGTGAGCAGCGCGAGGTCGGGCGTCTCCTGGCCCCGGCTCGCGGACGCCCGCTCCACGGCCTCCAACTGGTCCACCAGGACCGACTTGGAGTCGTGCAGCAGCCGTCCGACCAGGGTGGACTTGCCGTCGTCGACGGAGCCCGCGGTGGCGAACCGGAGCAGGGTGGTGGCCGAGAGCGCTTCGGTGGTGATCGTGCTCATGGTCAGAAGTACCCCTCGCGCTTGCGGTCTTCCATCGCGGCCTCGGAGAGCTTGTCGTCGGCGCGGGTCGCGCCCCGCTCGGTCAGCCGGGACGCGGCGATCTCGGTGATGACCGCCTCCAGCGTGGTCGCGTCGGAGTCGACGGCGCCCGTGCAGGACATGTCGCCGACCGTGCGGTACCGCACCAGCCGGGTCTGGACCGGCTCGGTCTCCTTCGGGCCGCCCCACTCGCCGGCCGTCAGCCACATGCCCGCCCGGCTGAACACCGGGCGCTCGTGCGCGAAGTAGATCTCCGGCAGCTCGATCCCCTCGCGGGCGATGTACTGCCACACGTCCAGCTCGGTCCAGTTGGACAGCGGGAACACCCGGACGTGCTCGCCGGGCGCGTGCCGGCCGTTGTACAGGTTCCACAGCTCCGGGCGCTGGCGGCGCGGGTCCCACTGGGAGAACTCGTCCCGCAGCGAGAACACCCGCTCCTTGGCGCGGGCCTTCTCCTCGTCGCGCCGGCCGCCGCCGAACACCGCGTCGAAGCGCTCGCTCTGGATCTTCTCCGTCAGCGGCAGCGTCTGCAGCGGGTTCCGGGTGCCGTCGGGACGTTCCTTGAGCACACCCCGGTCGATGTAGTCCTGTACGGAGGCCACATGGAGGCGCAGCCCGTGTGCGGCCACCACCCGGTCCCGGTACGCCAGCACCTCGGGGAAGTTGTGTCCGGTGTCCACATGGAGCAGCGCGAAGGGCACCGCGGCCGGCGCGAACGCCTTCAGCGCCAGCCGCAGCATGACGATCGAGTCCTTGCCCCCGGAGAACAGGATCACCGGGTTCTCGAACTCGCCCGCCACCTCGCGGAAGATGTGCACCGCCTCGGACTCCAGCGCGTCCAGGTGGGAGAGGGCGTACGGGCTGTCCGTGCCCTCGCCGCCCCCCGTGACCTCGGTGGCGGCCGTCGTCATGCCAGTCCCCTCTCGCCGAGCAGGGCGCGCACCGCGGCCGCCGACCGGGCGACGCTCTGCCCCTGCGTCTCGATCCTGAGGTCCGGCGCCTCGGGCTCCTCGTACGGGTCGTCCACCCCGGTGAGCCCGGTCAGCTCACCCGCGGCCTGCCGGGCGTAGAGCCCCTTCACGTCCCGCTCGCCGCACACCTCGACCGGGGTCGCCACATGGACCTCCAGGTACGGGGTGCCGTTCGCCGCGTGGCGCTTGCGCACCGCGTCACGGCTGTCCGCGTAGGGCGCGATCACCGGGACCAGCGCCAGCACACCGTTGCGGGCGAGGAGTTCGGCCACGAAGCCGATGCGCTGGACGTTGGTGTGCCGGTCCTCGCGGGCGAAGCCGAGCCCCGCCGAGAGGAACTCGCGGATCTCGTCGCCGTCGAGCACCTCCACCCGCCGCCCCTCGGCGCGCAGCCGGCCGGCCAGTTCGGTGGCGATGGTGGTCTTGCCGGCGCTCGGCAGGCCGGTGAGCCAGACGGTGGCTCCGGTTCTCACGTGTCCTCGTCCCTGTGTCTGATCGGTCGCCTGATCGGTCGCCTGATCGTTCGCCTGATCGTTCGTCATCCGTGCAGCCCGCATTCCGTCTTGCCGCGCCCGGCCCAGCGTCCGGCCCGCGCGTCCTCGCCCTCCAGCACCCGCCTGGTGCAGGGGGCGCAGCCCACGGAGGCGTAGCCGTCCATCAGCAACGGGTTGGTGAGCACGCCGTGTTCGGCGACGTAGGCGTCCACGTCGTCCTGGGTCCAGCGGGCGATGGGGGAGACCTTGACCTTGCGGCGCCGGGCGTCCCAGCCGACGACCGGGGTGCTCGCGCGCGTCGGCGACTCGTCCCGGCGCAGCCCGGTGGCCCACGCCTGATACTCCGTCAGCCCCGTTTCCAGCGGCTGGACCTTGCGCAGGGCGCAGCACAGGTCGGGGTCGCGGTCGTGCAGCCGGGGCCCGTGTTCGGCGTCCTGCTCGGCGACGGTCCGCTCCGGGGTGAGCGTGACGACATGGACGTCCATCACGGCGTCGACGGCGTCCCGGGTGCCGATGGTCTCGGGGAAGTGGTAGCCGGTGTCGAGGAACACCACGTCCACGCCGGGCCGCACCCGCGAGGCCAGGTGGGCCACCACGGCGTCCTCCATGGAGGAGGTCACGCAGAACCGCTCGCCGAAGGTGTCCACCGCCCAGCGCAGCACCTCCAGCGCGGGCGCGTCCTCCAGCTCCCGGCCCGCACGCTCGGCCATGTCCCTCAACTCGTCCTCGGTGCGCTCCTGCTGAGCGGTCGTCATATCCGGTCGTCCCCTCCGTCGTCGCCCCGCTTCAGCCCCCGGGCGAGCAGCCCGAGGAACTTCAGCTGAAAGGCGCGATTGCAGGCTCCGCATTCCCAGGCGCCGTGGCCCTCCTCGCTCGGACGCAGGTCCTCGTCGCCGCAGTAGGGGCAGTGGAACGGGGCGGCACGCTCGCTCACGACAGCGCCTCCTCGCTGGCCCGCGCGGCCCACACGGCGAACCGCTCGCCGTCGGTGCGCTCGGCCTCGAAGCGGCGCAGCACACGCTCGACGTAGTCGGGCAGCTCCCGCGAAGTCACCTTCAGACCGCGCACCTTGCGGCCGAAGCCCGCCTCCAGGCCGAGCGCGCCGCCCAGGTGCACCTGGTAGCCCTCGACCTGCCGGCCGTCCTCGTCCATCATCAACTGGCCCTTGAGACCGATGTCCGCCACCTGGATACGGGCGCAGGCGTTCGGGCAGCCGTTGAGGTTGATGGTGATCGGCTCGTCGAACTCCGGCAGGCGGCGCTCCAGTTCGTCGATGAGGGCGCTGCCGCGCGCCTTGGTCTCGACGATGGCGAGCTTGCAGAACTCGATGCCGGTGCAGGCCATGGTGCCCCGCCGGAACGGCGAGGGGCTGACTCGCAGGTCCAGCGCCTCCAGACCGGCGACGAGCGAATCGATCTGGTCCGCCTCGACGTCCAGCACGATCATCTTCTGCTCGGTCGTGGTGCGGACCCGGCCGGAGCCGTGCTCCTCCGCCACGCCGGCGATCTTCGCCAGGGTGGCGCCGTCGACCCGGCCGACGCGCGGGGCGAACCCCACGTAGAAGCGGCCGTCGCGCTGACGGTGCACGCCGACGTGGTCGCGCCAGCGCTCCACCGGCTGCTCGGGCGCCGGGCCGTCGAGCAGCTTGCGGCCGAGGTAGTCGTCCTCCAGCACCTGCCGGAACTTCTCCGGGCCCCAGTCCGCGACCAGGAACTTCAGCCGGGCGCGGTTGCGGAGCCTGCGGTAGCCGTAGTCGCGGAAGATGGAGATGACGCCCTCGTAGACGTCCGGCACCTCCTCCAGCGGGACCCAGGCATCGAGGCGCACGCCGAGTTTGGGGTTGGTGGACAGGCCGCCGCCCACCCACACGTCGAACCCCGGCCCGTGCTCGGGGTGTTCGACGCCGACGAACGCGATGTCGTTGATCTCGTGGGCCACGTCCAGCAGGGGCGAGCCGGAGACCGCGGACTTGAACTTGCGCGGCAGGTTGGAGAAGTCCTTGTTGCCGATGATCCGGCGCTGGATCTCCTCGATGGCCCAGGTGCCGTCGAGGATCTCGTCCTCGGCGATGCCCGCGACCGGCGAGCCGAGAATCACCCGCGGGACGTCGCCGCACGCCTCGGTGGTGGACAGGTCCACCTCTTCGAGCCGCCGCCAGATCTCCGGCACGTCCTCGATCCTGATCCAGTGCAGCTGGATGTTCTGCCGGTCGGTGATGTCGGCCGTGCCGCGCGCGAACTCCTGCGAGATCTCACCGATGACCCGGAGCTGGGCGGTGGTCAGCCGGCCGCCGTCGATCCGGACCCGCAGCATGAAGTACTTGTCGTCCAGCTCCTCCGGTTCGAGGATCGCGGTCTTGCCGCCGTCGATACCGGGCTTGCGCTGGGTGTACAGACCCCACCAGCGCATACGGCCGCGCAGGTCGTTGGGGTCGATGGAGTCGAAGCCCCGCTTGGAGTAGATCGTCTCGATGCGTGTCCGCACGTTGAGACCGTCGTCGTCCTTCTTGAACTGCTCGTTGCCGTTGAGCGGGGTGTGGTGTCCCGCCGCCCACTGGCCCTCACCACGGTGACGACTCACCTTGCGGCGGGGCGCGGCGGCGGCGGGGTCCTGGGGGCTGGGGGCCATGGTTCTACGTCCTTAGGAACAGGCGGCAGATCAGAAACAGGCGGCAGATCGGCTCTGGCCCGCACGCACGGGCGCACCCGGGCAGGCGTGCGCGGTGCCGCGCTGAACGGGAGACAGAGGAGAGGCCGACGGTGCTGGAGTGCTCAGCTCACCCGACACCTGGCGCTGGACATGCGGCCGAGGTCGACGTGCCGTCGGCTCACCAAGGCGATTCCAGTTCCAGACATGACGGCAGCGTGTCACGCGCCTCTCGGGCCAGTCCACCATTGTCCGTCATCTGGACGGATCTATTCCGAATGGCGAGACAGAGGGCGGGGTGCGGCGAGGCGCGGGTGTGCTGCTCAGTCACCCAGGAACGCGCCCGGCCACGGACCGGGCGTCGGCAGCTCCGGCTCCGGCTCCACCTTCGTGTCGAACAGCGTGAAGCCGCGCCGCAGATAGTTGTCCCGCGCGTACGGGCCGTCCTTGCTGCACGTGTGCAGCCACACCCGCTTCACCGGGGCGAGATCCGGCCACCGGGTCGCCAGGTCCCACGCGCGGGCCGTGCCCACCGACAGCAGATGACCGCCGATCCGGCGCCCCCGGAACGCGGGCAGCAGCCCGAAGTAGGCGATCTCCACCACGCCCTCGCCGGTGGCCGCCAGCTCGGCGTACCCGGCGGGCGTGCCCCCCTCGTACGCCACCCAGGTCTCCACGCCGGGCCGCCCCAGGTACTCCCGCCACCGCGCGTGGGTCCAGCCGAGCCGGTCGGTCCACCGGATGTCACCGCCGACCGAGGCGTACAGGAAGCGGCTGAACTCGGGGGAGGGCACCTCGGCCCGTACGATCCGCACCGCGTCGCCCTCGGGGGCCTCGGCGGGCAGGAGGTCGGACGGTGAGGTCTGTTCCAGGGACCAGGTGGTGACGGGGACGCTGCTCATGGGCACAGGGAATCATCCGGCCCACCGGACTGTCGATCGCCCGCGATCACCTCGCGGACTCAGTCCAGCGAGCGTTCGATCGAGGCCAGCGGGACCGAGAACAGCATCCGGTCCGACAGCGACCACACCTCCCCGGTCTCCTGCCAGTACGACAGCGACACCGCCGACTCCGTCCAGCAGTGGTGCGAGCCGTCCGCGCCGCAGCTGGCGCCCTTCGCGCCGTCCGCGTCCTGCCGCCACAGCCCGCCCCGGCCGTCCTCGGCGCCGGGCAGCTGACCGGTGTACCAGGAGGCGCCCCCCTCCCCGGCCCGCCGGTACGACAGCACACCCCGCACACCCCGTGCCTTGGTCCGGAACACCTCGACGGCGTCGGTGTGCCCCGCGGTGTCGGTGGCCAGCAGCCCGCCGCGCGCCGGGTCGGCGCTGAACGCGTACCGCCACAGCCGGGCCCTGCGCGCGCCGTCCGGGGCGGTGCGCTCGGCCGCGACCAGGCTGTCCGGGGCGGTGCTCCGGTCCAGCGCGAGCGGGCCGGGACAGGGCGCCCGGCCGCCCGCGCAGCGGCCCTGCGCATAGCGGTAGGAGCCCACGGCGGGCAGCACGTACCGGTAGCCGGCGGCCGACCAGCCGTGCGGCACCCGGCCGACGGCGGGCTCGCTGGTGGTGGTGCGCTGGATACGGTCGAGGTCGTAGACGTAGAGCGCCTCGGCGCCGCCGTCGGAGGCGGTGACCAGCAGCTTGCCGTGGTTCCAGACCATGCCCGAGATGCCCGAGGTCAGGGCGCGGTAGTCCCGGCCGCCGTCGGTGGGCACCACCAGCAGGACCCAGCGGTAGACCGGCCGGGCGGGGTCGTCGAGGCTGGTGAACGCGACCCGCGTCAGACCGCGCTCGGCCGCGCTCCCGGTGTCGGTGGCGTGCGTCCAGCCGCTCAGCACCACCCGGTGCCGGCCCCAGACCCCGTCCTCACCGGCGCCGCCCGAGGTGGTCACGGCGGCGGGACGCCAGGCGGCGTCGGCGGTGTCGGCCGGGTCCCAGCAGTAGGAACGGGTGGCCCCCGGGGTCAGGGGGAGGGAGGAGCGGTCGTCGTCCGCGCACCCGTCGCCCGCGCGCATCCGGCGATCGGCGTCGCCGAGCACGGCGTCCACGCCGACCGGGCGGCCCATGGACGCGGAGAGCCGGTTCAGGACAGAGGCGGGTTCCAGGCGCTCCTGCAGGCGCAGCGGGGCGGTGTCGGCGGCGGAGGTGAGCGGCCTGAGCGCGCCGGGATTCCCGGCGACCTCGGCCTGCGAGGTGCTGATCAGCGTGGCCGCCGCGGTGAGCGCCAGCCCGGTCCCGGTGAGGGCCGCGCGCAGGGCCATGCCCCGTCGGCGCCTGCGGTGCCTCCCGCGTTGCTTCATGTCTCCTCCCGAGGCGGGCCAACTGCGCCCGGCGATCGTCGCGTTGATCACCCGGCACGGTGCGGACCCGCCTCGGATGCTACGGCAGCACACCCCGCACCGGGGCCAAGAGCCCGCAAATACGCGGAAGGTGCCCGCCGTGCGGCAGGAGGCGCCCGGCGTGAAAGGGGGCGCTCAGCGCGTCCCGTGTGCCGTACGGCGCAGCGCCACCCCCGGTGCCGTCGAACGCGGCAGCAGGTCAAGAGGGTTCGGCGGAAGCAGCACCTCGGCCTCGGCGTCCTCCCGCAGCCGGTACGGCCGATGCAGGAGGAGCGCCCCGAGATATCGGCGTACCCGGGACATCTCCGCCCGTACGGTGACCGTGCGGGACGGGTCGCCGAACATGTCCTCGGCCAGCGCCGCCGCACTGCGCCCCGCGCGCTGCGCCGTCAGCAGGTACAGCAACTCCGCGTGCCGCCCGCTCAGTTCACGTGTCCAGCTGCCGCCCGCGTCGGACACCGTGAGCAGCCGGCGCTCCGGCCGGGACAGGTCGAGCACCAGGCGCCCGCTGCCGTCCCCGCCCGCCGGCTCGGCGGACGCCCGCAGCAACCACCCCCCGGCCAGCGGCTCCACGGCGCACGTCCCCAGGACCGGCAGCCAACGCAAGCCCGGGGAGAGAGGCTTGGGCAACGCGATCCGGCGCACGTACGGCATCCCCGTCACCGCCGCCGACCAGCCGTCCCGGTCCACCGCGAGCGCCCGCCCGTCCAGCCGGGCCAGCACCGGCGCGGCCACCGAGCGCAGCCGCTCCAGGGAGTCGAGATGCGCCTCGCGCAGCCGGGCCTCGGCGAGCCGGGCGACCGACTCCACCCAGGCGAGGGTCGCCGGATGCATGGTCTCCAGCCGGCCGCTGATGTCCACCACCCCGATGAGCCGCCCGTCCCGGGGATCGGTGACCGGGGCGCCCGCGCAGGTCCAGGAGGCGTGCGCGCGGGCGAAGTGCTCGGCGGCGAACACCTGCACGGGCCGCCGCACCACCGCCGGGGTGCCCACCCCGTTGGTGCCCACGACCTCCTCGCGCCAGTCCGCGCCGACCTCGAAGCCGATCCGGTCCGCGAGACGCAGCACCGAGGGCGACCCCTCCCGCCACAGCACCCGGCTCTCGGCGTCCGCGACGACCATGATGTGCCGGGCGGCGTCCGCGACCGAAAGCAGCCCCTCGCGCAGCACCGGCAGCACCTGCCCGAGCGGTGACTCCTCCCGGCGCCGGCAGACCTCCTCGGCGGTCAACAGCCGCGGTCTGACCTCGCGGTCGGGGTCGACACCGCCGCGCAGCACCCGCTCCCAGGACTGGCCGATCACCGGCCGGGGCGCCATCGGCGCACGTCGTCCCGCGAGCGTCGCCTCGCGCACCTGCCGGAGCATCCGTGCCGTGCGGGGCGCGTCGACGGCGGCCAGACGCGCCACGTCCATCGGCGGGTTCACCACGGGAGTCCTTCCCTGTCCGGACAGCGCGCACAGCTCTGTCAAGCCGTCCGGACGGTGGTTTCCGGTCGGCCGACGCCCCCATACTGCCGCCGGTCCGGGGTCCGGGAACACCCTCCGCGCACCGCCGGCGACAAGTTGCAACCCTCTGCAACCCTGGTGAACCCGGAATCGCGGCGGGAGACTTGAGCCCCGCGCCGCCTCCGGGCGGCGTTCGCGCCCGGTCGCGGGCCCGTGTCGCGGGGGCGGTGCCGAGTCGGCGCGGCGCCACCCCCGCGGCACCGCGCCGGACGCCCCGCGGCACCCAGCCGCCCGCCCCGCGCCGCCGAGCCGTCCGCCTCGGAAATACGCGCCCCGCGAGGTGAGGGGCGCGCGGTGCGGCGGATACCGTAAGGACGTGCAGTCAGCAAGCGAATCCCCCCAGCGGTCCCACGGCCGTCTCCACCGGGCCAAGGCTCTCTACCGGAACGTCTCCAAACGGAGGACGGCCTGGCTGCTGCTGACGGACACCGTCAATTCCTGCATGGAGTACCGCATCCTGGGCCTCGCCGCCGAGGCCGCGTTCTTCACGCTGCTGTCCGTGCCCCCGCTGCTGCTCAGCCTCATCGGCCTGCTCGGCTACGTCGACGACTGGACCGGCGCCGACACCATCCACAGCCTGGAGACCAACCTCCTCGAAGCCTCCCGCACCGTCCTGTCCGACAAGGGCGTCAAGGAGATCGCCGAACCGATCCTGAACGACGTGATGAGGGGCGGCCGGCCCGACGTCATCTCCATCGGCTTCCTGTTCGCCCTCTGGTCGGGCTCGCGCGCGGTGAACGTCTTCATCGACACCATCACCGTCATGTACGGCCTGGACGGCGTCCGGGGCATCGTCAAGACCCGGATCATGGCGTTCCTGCTGTTCGTGGTCGCCCTGCTGATCGGCTCGGTGGCGCTGCCCCTGATGGTGGCCGGACCGGACGCGGTGGTCGGCGTGCTGCCCTGGTCGGCGACGCTCGTCCAGGTGCTGTACTGGCCGGTCGTCATCGTGCTGTCCATCGTCTTCCTGACGACGCTCTACCACGTCTCCGTGCCCGTGCGCTCCCCGTGGATCGAGGACGTGCCCGGCGCCCTGGTCGCCCTCGCCATGTGGGTCGTCGGCAGCCTCCTGCTGCGCGTCTACCTCACCCAGACCATCGAGGGCGCCACGATCTACGGCTCCCTCGCCGCCGCCGTCGCCGTGCTGCTGTGGATCGGTGTGTCCGCGTTCGCCGTGCTGGTCGGCGCCGCCGTCAACGCCGCCATCGACCGGGTCTGGCCCGCCGCCGCCACGGCCGCCGCCCGCGAGGCCAACGAACGCCAGCGGGAGGCCCAGGTCGCGGACTACGTCGCCTGGGCGGCCGGGCTGCGCGAGGCAGATCCCGATGACCCGGACGACCCGGACATGCCGTCCGAGTTCCCCGAGCGCTGGTCCCGCTTCCTGCCGCCTGAAGACATCACCGGCCGGCTGCGCGGCCACACCAGGAACGGCCACCAGCCGCCCAAGGGCCCCCAGGACGGCTGACCGTACGGACGGTCGGTGCGCCGGAATACATCGGCCGCGCCCGGTGCTCCGGAGGACAGATGTGGTGTGCGCCGCCGAGGTGACGCACACCGGCGACGAAGGGCTGGTGAGCGATGACGGCTGACCGGACGGGCCCGGTGGCCCGCACTCCGTACGGCGCGGTGCGCGGCCGGTACGAGCACGGGATCGCGGTGTTCCGGGGCATCCCGTACGCGGCACCCCCCTTCGGCCCCCGACGCTTCCGCCCGCCCGCACCGCCCGAGCCCTGGGGCGGCGTACGGGACGCCGGCGCCTTCGGGCCCACCCCGCCGAAACCGCCGTACTCCGAGGCGTTCGCCCGGTACCTCGCCGACCCCTCGGTGCCCGGCGACGACTGCCTCAACCTCAACGTCTGGACCCCCGAGCCGGGCCACGGTGCCCGGCTGCCCGTCCTGGTCTGGCTGCACGGCGGCGCGCTGACCAGGGGTTCCTCGGCGGTTCCGGTGTACGACGGGCGCGCCTTCGCCCGCGACGGCGTCATCCTCGTCTCGGTCAACTACCGCCTCGGCGTCGAGGGCTACGGGCTGTTCCCGGACGCCCCCGCCAATCTGGGCCTGCACGACCAGCTCGCCGCGCTGCGCTGGGTCCACGAGTCCATCGCGGCCTTCGGCGGCGACCCCGGCAACGTCACCCTGGCCGGGCAGTCGGCCGGCGCGATCAGCACCGGCGTCCTGGTCGCGGCCCCGCAGGCGCGCGGGCTGGTCCGCCGGGCCGCGCTGCAAAGCGGGGCGCCGGAGGTCTCGGACCGCGCGAAGGTACGGCGCGTGGTCCGCCGGATGGCCACCCGCCTCAAGGTCCCGGCGACCGCCGCCGCCTTCGCGGCCGTCGACCGCGACCTGCTGCTGCGCACCCAGGCCGAGGTCAGCCGGCGCGGCAGCCCCGTCCTGGGCGGGCCCGGCTTCGGCATCGTCGTCGACGGCGACCTCGTACCCACCGACCCGCTGCGCGCGCTCGCCGACGGGGACGCCGCGCCCGGCGTCGACCTGCTGATGGGCTGGACCCGGGACGAGTACCGGCTGTGGCTGGTGCCGGGCGGCCTGGTCGAGCACGTCGACCGGCTCGGCGCGGTCGCGCTGGCCGGGGCGATGGCCCGCTGCCGGGTCGGCTCCGAGGTCCCCCGCGGCTACCGCGCCCTGCATCCGTCGGCGGGCGCCGCCGAACTGGTCGGCCAGCTGGTCACCGACCACATGCTCCGCCTCCCCCTGCACCGCCTGGCCGACGCCCGCCCGTCGCGTTCCCACGTGTACGAGTTCGCCTGGCCGTCCCTGCGCCCCGGCCTCGGCGCCTGCCACTCCCTGGAACTGGGCTTCGTCTTCGACACGGGGGAGACCGAGGAGGCGGTGATGCTGGCCGGCGAGGGCGCCCCCCAGGCCCTGGCGGACACCATGCACGCCTCCTGGGTCGGCTTCGCCACGAACGGGGACCCGGGCTGGCCCTCCTGGGACGCGTCCCATCCGACCCGCGTCTTCGACGCCACCGGCCCCCACCTCACCCATGGCCCCCGGGACGCGGAGTTCGCCCTCTGGACCCGCCCCCTCCTACCCCGCCAGACCCCGTCGCCGGACCGGCTCGCGGCGGTGCGGCGACTGCGGAGGTCGCCGGTGCTGCGGCGGCGCTGAACCGCGGGGTCCGGGCCGCTACCGTCTCGGACCGGAAGCCCGGGGCCGGCGGCGGGGCCACCGCCTGGGCATCCGCTCCCTCGCCGCCCCACAGCCCGATGGACAGGGCGGCGGTCGCCTCCAGCAGCGCGGCCCGCGCGAGGGGACCCGCCTCGGCCCCACCGGCGCCGTGGGTGCCTGGGCCTTCGGCCACGGTGACGAGGTCATGGCGGCTCAGGAAGCCGCCTGCGGCGAGTGATCAGGTACGGCTCAGCGCCCGCGCTATCGCGGTGATCGTCTCCGGGCCCACGCGGCAGCAGCCGCCCACCAGGCGGGCGCCCGCCGCCGCCCAGGCGGGGGGACCGGCCGGGGTCAGGGTCGAGGTGCTGTCCCAGGTGCGGGTGGCCGCGTTCCAGGTCTCGCCGCTGTTCGGGTAGGCGATCACCGGCTTGCCCGTCACACGGGCCGCTGTCGCCACGGCTCGTGGTACGTCCTCGGGGGCGCAGCAGTTGACGCCCACCGCGATGATCTCGTCGGCGTCGGCGGCCAGGGCGAACGCCTCCTCCAGGGGCTGTCCCGCGCGGGTGCGGTCGCCGTCGACGCTGTAGGAGAGCCAGGCGGGGACGCCCAGGCCGCGTACCGCGTCCAGCAGGGCCCGTGCCTCGTCGGCGTCCGGGATCGTCTCCAGGGCCAGGACGTCGGGGGCCGCCTCGGCCAGCACCTCCAGGCGGGGGCGGTGGAAGCGTTCCAGCTCGGCGCGGGTCAGGCCGTAGCGGCCCCGGTACTCGGAGCCGTCCGCGAGCATCGCGCCGTACGGGCCCGCCGAGGCGGCCACCCACAGGGGGCGGGTGGCCCCGGCGCGCCGGGCGGCCTCGCGGGCGAGTTCCACGCTGGACGCCAGCAGGCGCGCGGTCTCCGCCCGGTCGGTGCCGCGCCTGGCGAAGCCCTCGAAGGTGGCCTGGTAGCTGGCGGTGATGGCCACGTCCGCGCCCGCCGTGTAGTAGGCGAGGTGGGCCTCGGTGATCGCCTCCGGGGCCGATGCGAGCAGCCGTGCCGACCACAGCTCGTCGCTCAGGTCGTGCCCGGCCGACGCCAGCTGGTTGGACAGCCCGCCGTCCAGGACGAGCGGCGGGCCCTCGGTGAGGGCGGTGGCCAGGTCGGTGCTCATCCCTCGACGCTAATCGAGATGAGGGCCTCGGCATGGCGGTCCGCGGACTCCTGCGGGTGCTCCAGGGTGCCGAGGTGGCCGCCGGGAAGTTCCAGCGGGGCGCCGTCGGGCGTCATCCCCGGGCCTCCCTCGGCCAGTGTTCGAGCGCTCGGTGCAGCGCCTCGACGCCCTTCTCCCAGGAGGCGTCCACCGCGCGGCCGGCGCCGAAGCCGCCCGCCGACTCCAGGACGCAGTAGCCGTGGAAGGTGCTGCGCAGCAGGCGTACGGCGTCCGTGAGGTCGGGCTCGGCCAGGCCGTAGGCGCGCAGCATCCCGTAGGTGATCTCGGCGGTGCGGCGCAGGGCGGGGGAGTCCGCGATCAGTGACTGGTCGATACGGATCTGGGTGGCCGCGTACCTGCCGGGGTGCTCCAGGGCGTAGGCGCGGTACGCGTCCGCGAAGGCGGTCAGCGCGTCCCGGCCCGCGCGTCCGGCGACCGCAGCCGCGACGCGGTCGATCAGCTCGCCGCCCGCGTAGAGCGCCAGCCGGGTGCGCAGGTCGCCCAGGTTCCGGACATGCGAGTACAGACTCGCGTCCTTCACCCCGAAGCGCCGGGCCAGCGCGGAGAGGGTGACCTGCTCGAAGCCCGCCTCGTCCGCCAGCTCGGCGGCAGCCGCCACCAGCCGGTCCGCCGTGATCCCCGCACGCGCCATGGACCCACCTCCTTGGATGCTTAGCCCGCATCCTAGAGGATCTAGGAAAGAATCTCCCGGACGAATTCGTTGGTGAACTTCCCCCGCGGGTCCAGCTCGGCGGCCAGCGCCCGGAACTCGGCCAGCCTGGGAAGCCGCCCCCTGATGGCCGCCGGCGGCATCGCGAACACCTTCCCCCAGTGCGGCCGGGCGTCCAGCGTGCCGAGCGCCGCCTCCACCGCGCGCACGACGGGCAGCACCCGTCCCGCGTCCTCGGTCCAGGTGAAGTGCAGCGCCACCGAGTCCCGCCCGTACGCCGGGCTGAGCCACTGCGTGTCGGCCGCGACCGTCCGTACCTCGCAGGTCAGCACCACCTCGGCGAGCGTCGCCCGGATGGCGTCCAGGGCGTGCAGCGCGGGCAGGGCGTCCGACCTCGGCAGCAGGTACTCCGATTGGAGTTCCGAGCCGCTGCTCGGCGTGAACTCGGCTCGGAAGTGCGGCAGTCGCTCGTGCCAGGGGCCGGGTACACCGCCCTGCCCGGTGCAGTTGACGGCCGGCATCCCCGGTACCGGATGCATCGGCCCGGCCGCCGGCTCCGCCCACGGGAAGCCGACCGGAGCCTGATCGGTACGCCGCTTCAGCCACACCTGCCGGAACCCCGGTGCCCGCCAGTCGGTGAACAGGCTCACGCTGTACGCCGAGGCCGCGACCGTCTCGTACTCCAGCCCGTCCAGGGGGAGTTCGACGAACACGTGCTGCTCGACCTCGTACGAAGGCTCCAGGTCGAGGGTGAGCGCGGTGACCACGCCGAGCGCGCCCAGCGAGGTCACGGCGCCGTCGAAACGGGCGTCCCCGCGGCCGATCTTCAGCGTGCCGCCGTCCGCCGTGATCAGCTCCACCTCCCGCACCGCCGAAGCCAGCGGGCCGTTGCCCACGCCGGAACCGTGGGTGCCCGTCGCCACCGACCCGGCGACCGAGATGTGCGGCAGGGACGCCATGTTGGCGAGCGCCAGCCCGTGCGCGTGCACCGTGCGGGCCAGCTCCGCGTACCGCACCCCGCCCCCGACCCGTACCGTCCGGGCCGTCGTGTCCACGTCGATCACCGGGGGCAGCCCCGCCACCGACAGCAGCACGCCCCCGGCACCGGGGTCCGCGATCCGGTTGAAGGAGTGCCCGCTGCCCAGCACCCGCAACCGCGTGCTCCCCGCCACCAGGGCCCGCAGCGCGTCCGGAGAAGTGGGCCGATGGAACTCCTCTGCCGTGTACGTGATGTTCCGCGCCCAGTTGGTGATTGCCCGCGCCGACCTGGTCATCCCTGCCGTCCCTCCCCGAGAGTGCCTGTGCCCAGACCCTCTCATCACCACCGCCACCTGCGAAGACCCGGACCGCGCGCCAACGCGTCGCGTGCCTCACAGCCCCCCGGGAGGGCTTGCCGGGAAGTGGGGGCATACGGTGTGAGATGTACGTGTGAGCCGGGAGGAGACAGGGATGGGCAGCCGCACCGCGCTGGTCGAGGATCTGATGGAGCGGTTCCCGCATGTGCCGCGGGAAGCGGTCTTCAAGGAGGATCTGCTCCGGGGCGGAGTCGCCTTCGACCCCTCGGCGCTCAGCGACAACGAGGGCGGCGAGGTCAAACCGAAGTCGTACTTCATCTTCTCCTTCGACCACGGCACCCTCCCCGAGCTGGGCGAGGCCGCGCTGCGCAGGCCCCCGGAGGAGATCATCCTCACCGGCGGCCCCTACGACCTGCGCCGCACGGTCGTCTCGGTCCGAGTGAACCCCGCCTCCCCCTACCGGGTCGCCTCCGACGAGCACGGCCGGCTCGGCCTCTACCTCGACGGCAAGCGGATCTCCGACGTCGGCGTACCGCCGATGCCGGAGTACTACCGCCACAAGCTCTCCAACGGGAAGTCGGTCATGGAGGTGGCCCCCACCATCCAGTGGGGCTACCTGATCTATCTGACCGCGTTCCGCGTCTGCCAGTACTTCGGCGCCAAGGAGGAGTGCCAGTACTGCGACATCAACCACAACTGGCGCCAGCACAAGGCGGCGGGCCGGCCGTACACGGGCGTGAAGGACGTCGACGAGGTCCTTGAGGCCCTGGAGATCATCGACAAGTACGACACCGCCAGGATCTCCACCGCGTACACCCTCACGGGCGGCGCGATCACGACGAAGGTCCAGGGGCTGGACGAGGCCGACTTCTACGGGCGGTACGCCAAGGCCATCGAGGAGCACTTCCCGGGCCGCTGGATCGGCAAGGTCGTCGCGCAGGCGCTGCCCAAGCCGGACGTCCAGCGCTTCAAGGACTACGGCGTGCAGATCTACCACCCCAACTTCGAGGTGTGGGACGAGTACCTGTTCAAGATGTTCTGCCCCGGCAAGGAGCGGTACGTCGGCCGTGACGAATGGCACAAGCGCATCCTGGACTCCGCCGACGTGTTCGGCGCGCGCAATGTGATCCCCAACTTCGTGGCGGGCGTGGAGATGGCCGAGCCCTTCGGCTTCACCAGCGTCGACGAGGCCATCGCCTCCACCACCGAGGGCCTGCGCTTCTTCATGTCCCACGGCATCACGCCCCGCTTCACCACCTGGTGCCCCGAGCCCACCACCCCGCTCGGCAAGGCCAACCCGCAGGGCGCGCCGCTGGAGTACCACATCCGGCTGCTGGATGCGTACCGCAACACCATGGACGACTTCGGCCTCTCCTACCCGCCCGGCTACGGCCCGCCCGGCCCGGGCAACGCCGTCTTCTCCGTCAGCTCCTTCATGGACAGCCTCTCCGCCGAGGAGCCGGTGGAGGTCTGAACCCGCAGGATTGAACCGTCACGCGCCCGCCTCCGTATCTCCGCACGGAGTGGCGGGCGCGCGGTGGTCCGGGGCATGGTCACCCCGAGCGACGAGCGACTCTCCCGATCCATCTGATCTCCCGCTTGTCAGCCCGGCGGCGGCGTGAAAGGCTCCTGCCTCCGCGAGGCCGTCAGCTCCATCACCCTTTCGATGAGTTGGCCCCTCGCTCGTGAACGCTGGAGACCGATGCCCGATCTGTCGCCCCCTCAGGACGCCGCCGAGGCCGCGCTGTTCGCCGAGTGCTGGGACGCGGTCCTCTCCTATGCCGACCTCTGCACGGCGGGAGCGGGCACGGCGCACCAACTCGCCGACGAGGCCTTCACGTCGGGGATGCGTGAGCTGAGGGCCGCGCGCAGCGCCGTGCGCGGGCGCGCCCCCCGGCTGCCGGTCATCCCCCAACTCCTCGGCGCCGTACGGGACACCGTGGTCGGCTGGGAGAACGCGGGCAAGGGCCACAGGCTCGACCCCGACCTCCGCCTCTGGCTCAACTCCGGTGCCGCCGACCGCTACACGGGGCCGCCGCTGGGCCGTCCCGTCGCGCTGCGCGGTCTACGGGACATGCCGGAGGCGGACGCCACGCTGCTCTGGCTCGCCGAGGTGGAGGCGCTCCCGCTGCCCACCGTCGCCCGCCGCCTGGGCCTGGACCCGCTGACCACGGCCGTCGAACTCGAGCAGGTCCGCGTCCTGTTCCACGACCGCTGCCACCGCGCCCACCGTGATTCCCCGCTGGACGCCGAGTGCCGCAGCTACGCCCGGCTGCTGGACGCCGTCACCCGCTCACCCGGCGCGGAGACCCCCGAGGACCTCTCCCGCCACCTCGCCACCTGCGTCCCCTGCGCCGAGGCCGCGGCCTGCCTCCGGCTGCACGGCGGCACGCTCCCCGCCGCGCTCGCCGGAGGCGTCATCGGCTGGGGCGCCCTCGCCTACCTGGAACGCCGCCGCCGCGCCGCCGAGGTCCGGCTCGGCATGGGCGCGCCCCCGGCACCCGGGACGCCCGCGGCCGACGAGGCGAGCCGCGGCCGCGTACTACGCGGCAGCCTCCTGGCGGCGGCCGGCGTGCTGTCGGTGGTGGCCCTGGGCGTCTCCCTGATGCCCTTCGGCCCCTCGGACGAGCGCAAGATGTCCGCCCGCGACGACCAGAAGCCGATCGCCGCCCCCGACACCCCCCACCCCACCCCCACCCCCACCCCGACCTCGGCCCCCTCGCGTTCGGCGGCCCCGGCCACCGCCCGCACCGAGCCGGTCAGCCCCTCACCGACGCCGACCCCCACCCGGCGCAAGTCCCAGCCCCCCTCCCGCAAGCCCTCCGCGACCCCCTCCCGGGCCCCCGCGCCCGCCCCCGCCCCCGCACGGAGCACCCCCGTCACCTGCCAGGTCTCCTACCAACTGGAGAGCGAGTGGAGCAGCGGCTTCCAGGCCAACGTCCGCTTCACCACCGACGAGCCCCTCTCCGGCTGGCAGCTCACCTGGACCTTCCCCGACGGCCAGCACATCGGCGCGACCTGGGACGCCGTCTCGCACCAGGACGGCGCCCAGGTCATCGCGGAGGCACAGAGCTACAACGGCGAGGTGGCCGAGCACGGGACGACCGCGTTCGGCTTCGTGGGCAGCCTGGACGGCGGGAACGGGGCGCCGACAGGGTTCCGGCTCAACGGGGAGCCCTGCGCGAACAACTGACCGATGCCGCTCGTCGGCCCCGGGGGAGGACGGCCGTCATGACGGGTGCCCATGGCGAACCGCATGAACTGCTCCGCCGCGCGGGTCCGGAGAAGGCGGGCCCGGTCTCCTGCGCGCTGCCCGCGTGAGCTGCCTGGCGCCCGTGATCGCGGCGAGCACGCAGCCCACGCTCGCGGTGCCGGACGACCCCCGGAGACCGTCACGCACCACCTGCTGGACCGGTAGCCGGAGGGCGTCGACCGTGCCCGCCGCCGCACCGGAAATTCGCTGGTGTGCCGTGGTCGCGGGCGGTTAGGGTCAGGTCCGTTCCACCGGCCGCTGCTGCCGCCGGTAAGCCGTGCGTGACCTTGGAGGTGTCGACCGATGACTGTCGTCGCGGCGGGCGTCGCCCGCATCCGGAAGCTTGTCAAGTCCACCTCTGTGGCCACCGGCTGACCTGAGCTGTTCTCTCCGCGTCCGAGTACGCGATGCCGGGGCCGCCCATGTGAAGGGTCCCCCTTGTCCTCCTCTTCTCCTTCCAGTTCGGCCCCGTCGCACCCGCTCGTCCCCTACGGCTGGGACGAGGGCTGGGAAACCGAGTTCGCTCCGTACGCCGAGCGGGGTCTGCTGCCCGGCCGGGTCCTCCGGGTCGACCGGGGGCAGTGCGACATCGTCACCCCCGTCGGCACCGTCCGCGCCGACACCGAGTTCGTCGTCCCCCGTGACCCGATGAAGGTCGTGTGCACCGGGGACTGGGTAGCCGTCGACCCCGAGGGCGGCGACCCCCGGTACGTCCGCGCCTACCTGCCGCGCCGGACGGCGTTCGTGCGGTCCACCTCGTCCAAGCGGTCCGACGGGCAGATTCTCGCCGCCAATGTCGATCACGCCGTCGTCGCCGTGTCGCTCGCCATGGAGCTGGATCTCGGGCGGGTCGAAAGGTTCCTCGCGCTGGCCTGGGAGTCCGGGGCGCAGCCGGTGGTCGTGCTGTCCAAGGCAGACCTGGTCCCCGATCCGGCGACACTCGCGCACCTCGTGCAGGATGTCGGGACCACCGCGCCCGGCGTGCCCGTGCTCACCGTCAGCGCGCTGCACGGCGACGGGCTGGACGTGCTCCGGGCGCTGATCGGCACCGGTACCGCCGTGCTGCTCGGGCAGTCCGGCGCCGGCAAGTCCACGCTGGCCAACGCGCTCGTCGGCGCGGACGTGATGGACGTCCGGGCCGCGCGGGACGTGGACGGCAAGGGCCGGCACACCACGACCACCCGCAACCTGCTGCCGCTGTCCGGCGGGGGTGTGCTCATCGACACCCCCGGACTGCGCGGTGTCGGCCTGTACGACGCGGAGACCGGGGTCGGGCAGGTGTTCTCCGAGATCGAGGAGCTGGCGGCACGCTGCCGGTTCCCCGACTGCTCCCACGCCGCCGAACCCGGCTGCGCGGTCGCCGCCGCCGTCGACTCCGGCGAGCTGCCGGTCCGACGGCTGGAGAGCTACCACAAACTGGTCCGCGAGAACCAGTGGATCGTCGCCAAGACCGACGCCCGCCTGCGCGCCGAGATCCGCAAGGACTGGAAGCGCAAGGGAGCCGAGGGCCGCGCGGCGATGCGGGCCAAGCGGGGTCCCTGGACCTGACTCGCAAAGGGAACCTGACCCGCAAAGGGAACCTGACCCGCGAGGGGGGCCGGGCTGCATGTCCGTTTTCCGCTGGCCCGGCCCCCTCCCCACGTCCGACACTGGACGCATGACGGACGACGACAGCAGGTACGAGGCGGTGCGCAGCCGTGACGGGCGGTTCGACGGCGTCTTCTTCTTCGCCGTCCGGACCACCGGCATCTACTGCCGCCCCAGCTGCCCGGCGGTGACGCCGAAACGGTGCAACGTACGGTTCTTCCGCACGGCCGCCGCCGCCCAGGGCGCCGGGTTCCGGGCCTGCCGCCGCTGCCGGCCGGACGCCGTGCCGGGGTCCGCCGAGTGGAACGTCCGCGCGGACGTCGTCGGCCGGGCCATGCGGCTGATCGCGGACGGCGTCGTCGACCGTGAGGGCGTCACCGGCCTCGCCGCCCGGCTCGGCTACAGCCCCCGGCAGGTGCAGCGCCAGCTCGCCGGCGAGGTCGGCGCCGGCCCCGTCGCGCTCGCCCGCGCCCAGCGGGCCCACACCGCGCGGACCCTGCTGCGGACCACCGGACTCCCGGTCACCGAGATCGCGTTCGCATCCGGCTTCCGCAGCGTCCGGCAGTTCAACGACACCATCCGCGAGGTGTACGCGCACACCCCCACCGAGGTGCGCGACGCCGCCCCCCGCTCCCGCCGGAGCGCCCCCGGCACCGGCATCCCGCTGCGCCTGGCCCACCGGGGCCCCTACCAGGCCGGCGCCGTCTTCGACCTGCTCGCCAGGGAGGCCGTACCCGGCGTCGAGGAGGTGACCGGCACCCCCGGCGTCCGCGTCCACCGGCGCACCCTGCGGCTGCCGTACGGCACCGGCGTCGCCGTCGTCCACGAGCGCGCCCACACCCCCGAGCCGCGCGGCGGCACCCGGCCCGGCGGCTGGCTCGACGCCCGGCTGCTGCTCACCGACCCCCGCGACCTCACCACCGCAGTGCACCGGCTGCGCCGGCTGTACGACCTGGACGCCGACCCCTACGCCGTTGACGCCCGCCTCGCCACCGACCCCCGGCTCGCCCCGCTGGTCGCCGCCCGGCCCGGACTGCGCTCACCCGGCGCCGTCGACCCGCTGGAGACCGCCGCCCGCGTCCTGACCGGCGCGCCCGAGGTGGAGCGGCTCGTACAGCGGTACGGCAAGGCGCTCGACGCGCCCAGCGGCAGCCTCACCCATCTCTTCCCCGAGCCCGGCGTCCTCGCCGAGGCGGCGGCCGGGACCCCGCTCGGCACGCTCGCCGCCGCCCTCGCCGACGGCCGGCTGCACCTCGACCCCGGCGCCGACCGGGACGAGGCCAGGCGCGTGCTGAGCGAGCTGCCCGGTATCACCCCGGCCGCCGTCGCCGCCCTGCGGGCGCGCGTGCTCGGCGACCCGGACGTCACCCCACCCGGTACGGACCTGCCCGAGGCCTGGCGGCCCTGGCGGTCCTACGCCGTCCAACACCTGTACATCGCCGAGGAGCTGACCGCGTGATGGCGATCATGGACAACCCCTACTGGACCGAACTGGCCTCCCCGGTCGGCCCCCTGCTGCTCACCGCCGACGCCGACGGCGCGCTGACCTCGGTCTCCGTGCCCGGCCAGAAGGGCGGCCGGACCGTCGAGGAGGGCTGGCGGCACGACGCCGGACCCTTCCGGGAAGCCACCGAGCAGCTCACCGCCTACTTCGCCGGAGACCTCAAGGAGTTCGACCTGCCGGTCCGTGTGCGGGGCACCGAATTCCGCGAGCGGGTCTGGGCCGCGCTGGACGCCGTCCCCTACGGGGCCACCACCACCTACGGCGCCATCGCCGCCGAGGTCGGCGCCCCGCGCGCCGCGATCCGCGCGGTCGGCGGCGCGCTCGGCGCCAACCCCCTGCTGGTCGTCCGCGCCTGCCACCGGGTCATCGGGGCCGACGGCACGATGACGGGGTACGCGGGCGGACTCGAACGCAAGGTGTGGCTGCTGCGTCTGGAGGGCGCGCCGGGCGGGGCGGCGCGAGTCCCGTGCCCCTGAGTGGGCACAGCGCGAGCCGGTCAGGGCGAGGGTCGCGCGGACCGGACCGCTCCGACCGGCTGGGCCGAGCGGGTGTGCCCGCGGTGCGGGTGCCCCGCCCCCGGCCGGCCCGTGTGACACCGTCGCCTGCGGCGGCCCGGACAACCGGACGGGCCCGGTGCGAAATGGGGCGGACATGGGCGGTGCCGTACGGTTCCTGGCGGTCCTGCTGCTCCTGCTGACCCCGGCACCGGCCTGGGCCGCCGCCGGGAACCAGCCCTGGACCGGCACCTGGGAGGCCGCCCCCTCCGGCACCGCTCCCGCGTTGCCCGGCGCCGCCATCCGCAATGTCGTCCACCTCAGTGTCGGCGGCCATGAGCTGCGCGTACGCGTCACCAACCGGTTCGGCACCACCCCGCTCCACCTGGGCGCGGTCACCGTCGCCCGCCGGCAGGGACAGGGCCCGGACGCCGCCCCCGGCACCCTGCGCACCGCCACCTTCCACCGCGCGGCCACCGCCACCGTCCCACCCGGCCGGGACCTGCTCACCGACCCGGTCCGGCTCACCGTCCCGGCCGGCGCCGACCTCCTGGTCACCGTCCTCACCCCGGACGACTCCGGCCCCGCCACCCAGCACGGCACCGCCCTCCAGACCAGCTGGGTCGCCCCGGTCGGCACCGGGCACGCGGCCGACGAGGACGGCTCCGCTTACCGCACTCCCATCAGCAACTGGTACTACCTCGCCGGTGTCGACGTACGCGGCACCGCCACCGGCAGTGTCGTCGCCCTCGGCGACTCGCTCACCGACGGCCACGGCTCCACCCACGACGCCGACCGCCGCTGGCCCGACCTGCTCGCCGAACACCACCGGCGCCTCGGCGTCCTCAACGCGGGCATCGGCGGCAACCGTCTCCTGCGCGACGGCACCGGCCCGAGCGCCCTCGCCCGGCTCGACGTGGACGCGCTGGACCGGGCGGGGGCCCGTTTCCTCGTGGTCTTCGAGGGCGTCAACGACATCAACGGCAAGCCCACCGCCGACGACGTCAGCGCCTACGCCGACGCCTACCGCACCGTCGTCGCCCGCGCCCACGCCCGGCACCTGCGGGTCGTGGGCGTCACCCTCACCCCGTACGCCGGCCACCCGGCACACACGGCGGCCCGCGAGACGGTACGGCAGGGGGTCAACGAGTTCATCCGCACCGGCGGCGCCTTCGACGCGGTCTGCGACGCGGACGCGGCGCTGCGCGATCCGGAGGACCCGGTACGGCTGCTGCCGCGCTACGACCCCGGCGACCATCTGCACTTCGACGACGACGGGATGCGGGCGGTCGCCGACTGTGTGAGCCGCGTCCTGCGGTGAACCCGCGCGGAGTCAGCCCCACACCACCGCGCCCAGCCACCCGGCCGCGATCAGCAGACAGGCGAACAGCTCCGTGAACACGCTGGAGCCGCCCGAGTGCATCGCGGTACGCAGCGCCGCCATCGCCTCGCCGTGCCGCCCGAGCCGCAGCCGCTCGCCCAGGTAGATCCCGCCCATGAAACCGGGCAGCGCGCCCACCACCGGCAACAGCACGAACCCTACGACCGCGCCGGCACCCGCGTACACCGCCATCCGGGGTGTCGCACCGCTCGCCCGCAGCCGGCGCGCGGGCAGTGTCCAGCGCACGACCTGCGCCAGCAGCAGAATCACGGTCGCGCCGACCAGGACCGCCCAGGTGAGGCCGGCCGGGTTGGTGAGCGCCCACCACAGGACCCCGGCCCACACCAGCCACGACCCCGGCACCCCGGGCACCAGCACTCCGCACAGGCCGAGCGCGATCACCAGGCCGACCAGCAGGAGTTCCCACGCTCCCATCTGCCCAGCGTGCCCGAGCCCGGACGGAACCGCAGCTCTCGTACGACCGTTCGTCCTGTCGCCCGACGCGCTGTGCGAGGCAGGCGTGGACGCCCGATTTTCCCGATGCCCCGTTTCCGCGCGGTCCGCGTGGTGACAATTACCGGCATGAGTCAGCAGGGGGGCGGGCCCACTCGCCGGGACGACGACTGGTGGGGGCAGCTCTACGACGAGACGGCCGACGACACGGGCCCGGCACCGGCCCCGGATTCCCTGGACGACCGCTACGCCTCGGCGAAGCGGGCGACGGTGCCGGGGCACTCCAGTGAGCAGGGGAGTGGGGACGGGAGTGGGCACGGGAGTGGGCAGGCGGGTCACGCGGAGGAAAGTCCCGCCGGGCCGCACGCGACATCCGAACCCCCGCCTCCGGCGGCCCAAACGGGTCCGACGCCCCTCCCGGCCCAGCGGTCCGGCCAGCGGCCGCCCACCGGCACACCGAACGTCCCCGGCACCCCGAACGTCCCCGGCACCCCGAACGTCCCCGGCACCCCGAACGTCCCCGGCACACCGAACGTCCCCGGCACCCCGGCCCCGCGCCCGCCCGCCGTCCCGCCCATGCCGGGCTGGCCCACGCCCGAACCCGAACCCGGACTCACGCCCGGACCCGGACCGGCGCCGAGCCCCCCCCCCGGCCCCCCCCCCGGCCCCGTCGTCACCGGCGTCGCCCGCTTCACCCCCGCCCTGCCGCCCACCCCCCACTGGGTCGGCTCCCGGCCCCCCACCTACGCCCCCGAACCGACCGCGCTGCCCGCCGCCGACCCCGATCGGCTCGACGAGCTGGTGTCCGACACCGTGCTGGAGGGCGCCCGGTACGGAGCGTGCACCCTGCGGGCCGTCTCGCTGCGCGGGGACTCCGCGCGTTACCGGGGCGAGGACCGGCGGGACGCCCTGCTCATCGCACGGTTCGGCGCGGGCGGACAGGCCCTCGTCCTCGTGGCCGCGGCCACCGGCGCGCGGGCCGCGCCCGGCGCGCACCGGGCCGCCGCCGAGGCGTGCCGGTCCATCGGCCGGGCGGTGGGCCGCAGCCAGGAACGGCTGGTCGAGGATCTGCGGGCCGGCAGACGCGGCGATCTCAAGTCCGGCCTCAACCGCCTCACCGACCGCACGCTCGGCCGGCTCCGCGCCGCCCGCGAGGACTCCGGGCAGCCCACCGCGAGCCTGCGCTGTCTGCTGCTGCCCGCCGACCCCGACTGCCGCACCCGGGTGTTCTTCGGCGCGGGGGAGGGCGGGCTGTTCCGGCTGCGCGACGGGGAGTGGCTGGACATCGAACCGGGCGGACCGGCCGGACCAGGCGGACCGGGTGACGGCACCGCCCCGTCCGGCGCCCTGCCCGCCGAGACCCCGGACGGCGACCGCCTCACCCTGGACCTCGGCATCCCGGTCCCGCCGAGCCCGTACGAGCCTCTCGCCGATCCCGGGCGGGCGCCGCAGGTGCCGTTCCGGTTCCGGGCCGTGGTAGCCCGGCCGGGTGATGTGCTGATGATGTGCACCTCCGGGCTCGCGGACCCGCTGCGCGGGGAGGCGGCCCTGCGCGCGTTCCTCGGCCGCCGCTGGTCGCGCGCCGCCGCGCCCGGTCTCACCGCGTTCCTCGGGGACACCCGGACGCGGGTGAAGGGGTACGCCGACGACCGCACGGCCGCCGCCGTTTGGGAGGCGTAACCGGGCCTGCTGTGACTTGATGGGACGGCAGGGGCGTATTCCCGGGACCGCGAAGGGGCGGACGACCGTCATGGCCAAACAGAACGTCGCCGAGCAGTTCGTCGACATCCTCGCCCGCGCCGGGGTACGCCGTATGTACGGCGTCGTCGGGGACAGCCTCAACCCGGTCGTGGACGCCGTGCGCCGCAACGCCGCGATCGACTGGGTGCATGTGCGCCACGAGGAGGTCGCCGCCTTCGCGGCCGGTGCCGAGGCGCAGATCACCGGCAAGCTGACCGCCTGCGCGGGCTCCTGCCGTCCCGGCAACCTGCACCTCATCAACGGCCTCTACGACGCCCACCGTTCCATGGCGCCGGTGCTGGCACTCGCCTCCCACATCCCGTCCAGCGAGATCGGCCTCTCCTACTTCCAGGCGACGCACCCGGAGCGGCTGTTCGAGGAGTGCAGCCACTACAGCGAGATGATCTCCAGCCCGCGACAGATGCCCCGGCTGCTCCAGACCGCCATCCAGCACGCCATCGGGCAGCGCGGCGTCAGCGTCGTCACCCTGCCCGGCGACGTGGCGGACCAGACCGCGCCGGACCGGTCCTTCGAGAGCGCCCTGGTCACCTCCCGGCCCACGATCCGCCCCGGCGACGCCGAGATCGACCGCCTGGTGCGGCTGATCGACGAGGCCGGCAAGGTCACCCTGTTCTGCGGCGCCGGCACGGCGGGCGCCCACGCCGAGGTGATGGAGTTCGCCGGCCGCGTCAAGTCCCCGGTGGGCCACGCCCTGCGCGGCAAGGAGTGGATCCAGTACGACAACCCGTACGACGTCGGCATGAGCGGGCTGCTCGGGTACGGCGCCGCCTACGAGGCCACCCACGAGTGCGAGCTGCTGATCCTGCTCGGCACCGACTTCCCGTACAACGCCTTCCTGCCCGACGACGTGAAGATCGCGCAGATCGACGTACGGCCCGAGGTCATCGGCCGGCGCTCCCGGCTGGACCTCGCGGTGTGGGGTGATGTGCGCGAGACGCTGCGCTGTCTGATTCCCCGGGTGCGGGAGAAGACGGACCGCCGCTTCCTGGACAAGATGCTGAAGAAACACGCCGACGCGCTGGAGGGCGTGGTCAAGGCGTACACCCGCAAGGTGGACAAGCACGTCCCGATCCACCCCGAGTACGTGGCGTCCGTGCTGGACGAACTGGCCGACGACGACGCGGTGTTCACCGTCGACACCGGCATGAACAACGTCTGGGCCGCGCGCTACATCTCGCCCAACGGCCGCCGCCGGATCATCGGTTCGTTCTCGCACGGCTCGATGGCGAACGCGATGCCCATGGCCATCGGCGCCCAGTTCGTGGACCGGGACCGGCAGGTCGTGGCCATGTGCGGTGACGGTGGCTTCACCATGCTGATGGGTGACTTCCTGACCCTGGTGCAGCAGGATCTGCCGGTCAAGATCGTGCTGTTCAACAACTCGGCACTCGGCATGGTGGAGTTGGAGATGCTGGTGGCGGGCCTGCCCTCGTACGGCACCACCGACGTCAACCCCGACTTCGCCGAGGTCGCCCGTGCCTGCGGTGCCTTCGGGGTGCGGGTGGAGAAGCCCAAGCAGCTGGCCGGGGCGCTCAAGGACGCGTTCAGGCACAAGGGTCCGGCCCTGGTCGACGTCGTCACCGACCCCAACGCCCTCTCCATCCCGCCGAAGATCAAGGCCGACATGGTCACCGGGTTCGCGCTCTCCGCGTCGAAGATCGTGCTGGACGGCGGTGTCGGCCGGATGCTCCAGATGGCCCGCTCCAACATCCGCAACGTGCCCCGGCCCTGAAGCCGCCCCCGGCGACGGTGATTTCCGGTCAGTCTCACCGCATGTGACCGATTGGGGGCATTGGGTGGCCTATCGGGTCCGCGGGAGCGTTCAGACGGCTCCTGCGGCGCCTTCCGGCCGTCACGGCGCTTTCGGTACGGGTGCCCCGACGCCCGGCCGGCGGCCCGTACGCCCACCGGGCGTGGCCGAACACCCGGGGGTCGGACGGCGCCCATGACTGGCCCCCGGCCCGCTGGGCAACCATCCGTCGTGGACGCGGTCGACCAGGAGACGGAGGGCCGGCGACGTGTGGGCGGGGGTCATGACGAGGAAGGCGCGAAGGGGCGGTCCCATGCCAGTGGGAACTTCCCCGGCGGACACGGGAGACACGGGACACACGGGGTCCGGCGACACGGGCGGGACGCGTGAGGCGCACCGGCTCACACGAGAGCTGACCCGCGCCGACCTCGCGGCGGTGCCCGCGGCGCGCCGCGAACTACGGGCCCTGCTGCGGCACTGGGACCGGCCCGACCGGACCGGCGTGGCGGAACTGCTCACCAGCGAACTCGTCACCAACGCCCTGGTGCACACCGACGACGACGCGGTCCTCACCGCCGTCGTCTCCCCCAGCGGACTCCGCGTGGAGGTACGGGACTTCGTGGCCCGAGCCCCGCGGATGCGCGCCGCGGACCCGGACGAGGACACCAACGGCCGCGGCCTGGTACTGGTCCAGTCGCTCGCGGACGCCTGGGGGGTCAGGGCGCACGAGGTCGGCAAGTCGGTGTGGTTCGAGCTGGGCACCGAGGCCGCGTAACCGGTGACAGCCGGTGACATCCGGTGACAGTCGGCGGAGACGGCGACGGGGTGGGGG